>CAITSH010000399.1 GCA_903895005.1 uncultured Pseudomonadota bacterium | reverse complement strand
GCAAATCCGTGGCCCTGGAACATTTCCGTCTCGGGCGTCAGCGAAAAGGTCACCCCCTTGTCGAGCATGAACTTCAATTGCGCGTCCGTGAGGTCGTTACCGTGCACGATGTTGTTGTTGTCGCCCAGCAACCCGTCCTTGGCGAGGCGGTCCCAGCCATCGGGCACGCGCGCGGCGGCGCCGGCGCAGTGCATGCTCGCAATGAGGCCGAATTCGCGCGCCAGCTTGAAATCATCGACCGCTACGTCGTAGGTCGAGTAATGCGGCCCAAGGATCGCGAGGCCCAGCGACATCAGCCCGTCCTTCCCGGCGAAACGCGTCTTGAGCAGGCGCTCGACTTCGCTCCTCGGGTGCGGCACTTCCCAGAAGGGCTTTTGCCCCGGCTTGGGATCGGGCTTGGGTGAGCCGTGAAAGAAGGTCGCGCGTATGCCCGATTCTGCAATGCCGTCGATACCGCGGTCGGTGTGCGCCGGTGTCGGGTTGTTATGGCACCAGTCGGCCAGCGTGGTGGTGCCGCAGTTAATCTGGTTGAGGCCGCCGACAAGATTGGCGATGTAGATGTCCTCGGGCGTGAACAGCGTCGCGAGGCCCGCATGCATGTTCTTGAAGTACTCGAGCACCGTCCAGTTGCCGGCCACGCCGCGCAGGCCCGTCTGCCAGGTATGCATGTGAGCGTTGATGAGGCCTGGTATGGCGATCATGCCCGCGGCGTCGATGACGACCGCACCGGGCGCATCGAGCTTGGCACCGATCGCGGCAATACGGTCGTCCTCGATCAGGATGTCACCGGTAAGGTCGCCGACCTTGGCGTCCATCGAAACAATGCTGGCGCCGCGGATGATTTTGCGTGTCATGGCTGGCTTTCCGTTCAGGACTCGAGTCCGTCGCTCATCTTGACGTCCTCGGGCTTGAGTTCGAGGCCGGCGCTCTTGGCGATTTCCTGCAACAGGATGGCGAAGTCGACATTGTCGTGGCCGCGGCCGACGACATTGGCCACCGATTCGCGCGTCGCCGCCGCAGCGGGCATGGGCACGCCGTAGGCGTGGCCTGCGGAGAGGCCCAGGTCCATGTCCTTTAACAGCAGCTTGGGCGTGAAGGTGACGTTCTCGAACGAGAGGTTGGTGAGCACCGGCGTCTTGTATTTGGTGTACATCGAACCGAGCACGCTGTTGTTGATGGACTCAAGAAACACATGGCGCGGGATGCCGGCCTTTTCGGCCAGCACGGTGATTTCGCATAGCGACTGGATGATCACGCCGAACATGGTGTTGTGGGCGATTTTCCATACGCGTGCAAGTTCACCCTCGCCAAGGTAGGTGGCGCTGCGACCGAACATTTTAAGGTAGGGCTCGGCCAGTTCGTACTGCGCCTTGGGACCGGAGGCGACCACCGACAGCTTGGCCGCCTTGGCCACCTTTGCGTTGCCCGATACCGGCGCGCACAAATAAGCGATGCCGCGCTTTTCCAGTTCGGCGCGCACATCGGCCGAACCTTCCTGCGAAATCGACGAACAATCGACCACGAGTTTCGGCTTGGAATTGCCCGACAACAAGCCGCCCGCCTCGAACAACACTTCCTTCAGGTCGGCCGTGGTCGAGACCATGGTAAAGACGATGTCGCAGGCGGCAAGGTCGGTCTTGGCATCAACGACGGTCGCGCCAAACTCGGTCAGCGGTTCGGCCTTGGCGCGGGTGCGGTTCCATACCGCAACCTTGCAACCGCCCTTCAACAGCCGGTAAGCCATGGCGTAACCCATGCGGCCCATGCCGATCCAGCCCAGCTTTACGTTTGTGTTCACTGCCATGCTGCAATTCCTTTCAAGGATGTGGCTTGTGCCGATCAGACCGCGTCGGCCGGGGAAATGACCTTCTGCACCTTGCCGCCGTCATGCGGCTTGAGCACGAAATCGAAATCAGCGCGATAAAAAGGCGCCTTGAGGCCGACCTTTTCCGCTTCCGCAGCGGAGTCGTTGCGCTTGAAATCGACGATCAGCGAATCCTTGACGCCAAACACCGCGTCCGAATCAAGGTACTTGCCGCCCTTGACGAACAGGTGGGTGACGCAGGACTCGTAGCCTTCGGCGGCGACGATGAAGTGGATGTGCGCCGGGCGGAAGGGATGGCGGCCCATGCGCGTGAGAATGGTGCCGACCGGGCCGTCCGTGGGCACGGGATAGAACTCGGGCTTGATGGTACGGAACCAGTAACGTCCCTCCGAGTCGGTGTGCAGCTTGGCGCGCAGCTGCTTTTCCTCATAGGTGGGCAATTGCACGTCGTAGTAACCGACGTCGTCCGAATGCCATATCTCGAGAAGCGCGTTTGCGAGCGGCTTGCCATCGGTGCCCATCACGCGTCCTGAAACCAGCGTCGGCTCGCCGTCCCAGCCGATCGACATGTCGTCGCCATTCTTGATCTCCGGCGCGCCATGCACAAAGAAGGGGCCGAGCACGGTGTTCTCTGTCGCACCGGCCGGACGGCGGTGGTTGATCGCGTCCACCAGCATCGACAGGCCCAGCACATCCGACAGCAGGATGAATTCCTGACGCTTGTTGTCGCACTTCTGCCCGGCGGCGGTGAGGAACTTGATGCCCTCAAACCACTCCTCCTCGGTCAGTTCGACCTCGCGCGCAAACGCGTGCACGTGCTTGATCAGCGCCGTGATGACCTGCTTGAAACGCGGGTCGCTGTCATTGGCGAGCCGGTTGAGGGCCGACTCTGTCAG
>CAITSH010000398.1 GCA_903895005.1 uncultured Pseudomonadota bacterium | reverse complement strand
TGGCCATGGTGACGAAAATGATCATGTCGTTGATGCCCTGCACCTTGGCTTTTTCAGAGGGGCGGTAGCTTTCGGTGAGCAGCGTGGTACCGCCGATGTAAAGGAAATTCCAGCCTATCCCGAGCAGCACCATCGCCGCCCAAAAGTGCGCCACGGTGATACCCGAGAGCGCGATCGCCACGCAGACGTAGAGGATCAGCGCACCGGCAAACATAACGGCCAGCACGCCAAAGCGCTTGATCAGCGAACCGGTAAAGAAGGACGGCCCGAACATGCCGATGACGTGCCAGCCGATCACCGTGGCCGCATCGCCAAACGGATGGCCGCAAAAGCCCATCGCCAGCGGGGTCGATACCATCAGCAGGTTCATCACGCCGTACCCTACGGTGGCGGCGGTGACAGCGACGTAAAACGCCGGCTGCTTCGCAATCTCGCGCATCGGCCGCACCGGACCGGAGAGCTCCGCCTCGGTCGGGGTCGGTATGTCGAGCCAGCGCAGCAGGATGATGACGACGCTGAGGAAAAAGATCAGCGACAGGTAGGCGCCCATATACTGCGTGGAGAACAGGTCGACGGTGCGCTGGCTGAATTGCGGACCGATGATGCCCCCCACCAAGCCTCCGGCCAGCACCAGGGAAATCGCCCGCGCCTTGAAATCGGGCTTGGAAGCATCGGCCGCCGCGAAGCGATAGTACTGGCCGAAGGCGTTGTAGACGCCAAATATAATCGTGCCGCAGCACAGCAGCCAAAAACTGGAGAGCCACAGCGCGAGCGAGCAGACCAGCGCGCCGAGAATGCCTATCGATGCCCCGACGGTGAAACCGGCGCGCCGCCCGACTCGGCGCATCAGCATCGAGGCCGGTACGGTGCTGATCGCGGCACCCACCACCCAACCGGTGACCGGCAGCGTGGCGAGGGCCTTGTTCGATGCGAGGGCGTAGCCGGCAAGGCCGTTGAGCGCGATCACCGTGGAATTGTTGGTGAACAGCAGCGCCTGGCATGCGGCGAGCAAAGAGACGTTTTTCCGGGTGGCGTCCATGGCGTCTGCGACTTTCGGGGCCACTGCGGGCGCCGCGAAACGCGACGCTGCCGGATGGCTGGCGCGGATTATAGAGGGAGAATCGATGCCTCGGCTATGTGCGCTGCCGCACTTTCCCTATGAAAAACCCCTGTTCGATGATTGACAAGGGGCAAAGAGTGAAGCATCCTCTTCCTGCACGATTTCACTGGGTGGTTTTCTCAGTCGAATATTTTGCTTGAATCCGATTTTTTTTGATTCTTGTTCGATCCATTTTTAGAGGGAGATTCTCATGGCCACGAAGAAAAAAGTTGCGAAAAAGACTGTTGCGAAGAAAGTCGTGAAAAAGACTGTTGCCAAAAAGCCTGCAAAGAAAAAGACCGCACGCAAGCCCAATGCAGCGTTCATGAAACCGGTCAACCCGACGGGCGCGCTGGTCGCGATCATCGGCTCCACGGCAATGCCGCGGACTGAAGTAACGAAGAAAGTCTGGGCATACATCAAGAAGAACAAGCTCCAGGACGAGAAGAACCGTCGCAACATCAATGCCGACGAGAAACTCAAGGACGTGTTCGGCGGCAAGAAACAGGTATCGATGTTTGAACTGACCAAGCTGGTCAGCAAGCTGCTCAAGTAACAGCAGCTAGCCTGTAAAAAAGGCGTCCCCGCGCGAGCGGCGACGCCTTTTCCATTGGGAAACCCGCGCGGCGCACCGCCGCCGCACCAAAGCCTTACCCGGGTATCACCTCGCCTTCGACTTGTACTCGACCAGTGACTTTTGCAGGTCGAGATATTCCTCGCAGGACACCCCGCACAGCTGCCGCAACACGGCAAGGTGCTCCTCGGCCTTGGCCGGGTTGCCCGCCATCAGGAAGGCCTCGCCGATGTATTCATGCGCGCCGCGATGTTTCGGATCCAGGCGCAGCGCCTCGTTGTAATGGCGGAACGCGGTTTCGAGCCGGCCCGATTTGCGATTGGCGTAACCAAGATAATTCTGGATGTCGGCGTTGCCCGGCTCTTTCGCAGCCGCGCGATTCAGGCTATCCAGCGCCTTGTTCCAGTCTCTCCCATCGAGCGCCGCCTTGCCCGCTGCAAGATCTGACTGGCGAGGCTCCTGCACCGGCGTTGTATCCATGCCGGCGGCGTTCACCGCCGCAGCAAAACACAGCGCGGCCAGGACGGGGATGAAATGGAGGACGGTCTTCATGATGACAACTCCTTTCGTTGCGGATCGGGACAGCTTATATTGTGCACTTATAGTACCGCCTGATACGTTCCGCGGCCGCCAACGGATTCACCCCATGCCCTCTTCGTTACCCACCCGCCGCGCTGCTCTGGCGCTGAGCTTCGTCCTGACCGTGAGCGTAACCTTGGTCGTGGCATTGGGCGCCCCCGTCGCTTTCGGCGCAGATGCAACACCGATTGACCGCCAGTCGGCGCTGGCGGCGATCGCCGCCCCCGGTACTGCCCGGCGCCTGCAAGGCATCGCGAGCCTCGCCGGCACTGGCGGGATGGCCGAGGCACCGCTTCTTACCGGCCTGCTGAGCGACCCTGACCGCGACGTGCGCGCCGCCGCCGAACAGGGCCTGTGGACGGTGTGGGGGCACTCGGGCGACCCCGCGATCGACAGACTTTACCTGCAGGGCGTCGCGCTGATGGGTGAGTCACGCTACGCACCGGCGATGGAAACCTTCAACCGCATCATCCGCGACCGGCCGCAGTTCGCCGAGGGCTGGAACAAGCGCGCGACGCTGTACTTCCTGCTCGGCGACTACGCCCGCTCCCTGCGCGACTGCGCCGAGGTCATCAAGCGCAACCCCGACCACTTCGGTGCCCTTTCGGGCTACGGCCAAATCTACGTCGCGCTCGAACAGTACGAGCTCGCGCTGGATTACTTCCGCAAGGCACTTGCGGTCAATCCGAACATGGCGGGTGTTGCGAGGAGCATTGAGCAGATTGAGGGGTATTTGCGGGAGCGGAGCAAGAACATGATTTGAGGCGATTGCACGATAGCTATCGCACATTCAGTCCCCCTCAACAGGCTGCTTCATCGCTTTACCGGAGACATCTTTTCTCTTGGATTGGGTGATTTCACTCCCCTGCGGGGAGCGAGTCACTTTTCTTGCTTCGCCAAGAAAAGTAACCCAAAGAAGGCGACCCGGAGGTGACGGCCCCCGCTTGTGTGTCGTCGCAATTCTCCGATCGCAATAGCGGGGGCTGCCCTGCGATGCTCGCATCCTCGGGCCGGCCCCTAAACTCGCTCCCTACGGTCGCTCAGACAACGGGACCGGACTGCTCCCGAGAACGCTGTGCTTCTCGGCGTCACCTACGGGAGTCACGGTCAACATCAAATTCAAAAACTTCGCTTCTCCACCAGCAGCGAAGCGCAAACGAGCGACCACCGCATGCTGTCGTTTTGCTTTTGATCTTGTCTTTGACTTCGGGGCCCCTGCGGCGCCGCCGAGGAGCACAGGCGAAGCGGGAGAAGTCCGGTCCCGTTGTCTGAGCCCCGCAGGGGCGAGTTCAGGGACCGGCCCGCTTCCCCGAGCATCCGAGGGCACCCCGAAGGGGCGGCGTCGGGGGTGTGCTTTCTTTGGTTACCTTTCTTTGCACAAGCAAAGAAAGTAACTCGCCCCCCCGCAAGGGGGCGAAACTACATAACTAAAGAAAAAAGACCAAGCCAGCGCAGCGAGAATCACACAACGCCGCTCACGCCCCCGCAATGGCGCGCAACACCGCCATCGCCACCACCCCCGCCCCCACCGCACCAATGAGACTGCGCGTCAGCCACGCCACCAGCAGCACCGGAACAATGGCGAGCACCGCCGTGTTTTGCGCAATCGGGACGAGACGCGCGCCCTCGAAGGCGATTTCCTGCGCGAGCAGCGCGGCAAGGATCGCCACCGGCACCTGCGACAGCCAGATGCGCAGCCATGCGGGCAGCGCAACGCGTGAGAGCAGCAGCAGCGGCAGCACCCGCGGCAACAGGGTTACGCCGGCGCCGCCGAGCGCGATCAGAAGGACGTATTCGCGGATTTCCATTGCTGAAAAAAGAGTCCTGCGGTAGCCGCGAGCAGGGTCGCGATGAGGATGTTCCAGTTGCCCGGCAACACCAGGGTGACCGTCACCGACAAGAGTGCGGCAAGGGACGCCACCACAAGCCCGCTGAGCCGCGCCGTGCTTGCCTGCGCGGCCAGTTGCAGCACCAGCAGCGCGCCGAACATCGCCGCCAGCGCGAAATCAAATCCCAGCGCGCGAATACTACCGACGCGGTCGCCCGCGAGGGCGCCGGCGAAATTGGCCAGTGCCCAGGCCGAGTACGCCGACAGGTTGAGCCCGAGCATCCAGCGCGCGCCAAATGTCGCGGTGGTGGCGCCTGTTGCCTCTGCGGTTGTCAGCCGACCCCAGGCTACGACGAAAGTCTCGTCGGTGAGTTGCGCACCGATCAGCGCATTCTGCCAGGCGGGAAAACGGCGGCAGTAAGGCGCGAGGGCCGAGGCGAGCAGCAAATGGCGCAGGTTAACGAAAAACACCGTGACGACGGCCGTTGCCGGCGACACCGAGGCGGCCACCAGGCTTGCCACGACAAACTGCGCCGAACCGGCGTAGAGCACCAGCGAGAGCAGCATCACCTCGGCCACCGACATGCCGGCGGCACGCTGCACCACGCCGGCGGCGAAGCCGATCGACAGATAGCCCAGCACCACTGGCAGGCCGGCGCGCGCGCCCTTGAGCAATTCGCCCGTCATGAACCCGCGCCGATCCGCCCCGACCTGTTCACGGGAGCAGATGCCGCGCCATGTCCCGTATCGCCACTGCAGCTGCGAGCGGACGCTCAAACGGGAACAGGTGACCGCCCTTGACGATTTCGATACGCATGCGGCCGCGCATCCCGGCCATGCCGATCTGCGCCAGTTCGTGCGAATGACTGCCACCGATAAAGCCCGCCGGCACCGACAGGCGGCGACGGTGGCGGTGCAGGTCGTGGGGAATGCCTCGATAAATCGCGTGCTCGATCACGGGATCGAACGCGAGGCGCACCCCGCCGCCCTCGACGGGCACGGTGCCCCGCGCAACATAATCCTCGAGGCAGTCCGGGTCGAAATCGCGAAAGACCCGCTTGTGGCGGAAATGTTCGCGCGCCGCCTCCAACGAGGGCCATTCGCGCCGGCGCTCGAGCGTGAGATGGGCAGGCGTCATCCGGTCGGCAACGCCAAGGCGCTTCATCAGCCAGAACGCATTGCCCTTGACCGGGCTCATGATGGGCGAATCGAGCAGGATCAGCGCGCGAAATAATTCGGGCCGGCGCACCGCGGCGAGATAGCTGAGGTAGCCGCCGAGGGAATGTCCGACGGCAAGCACCGGCGTGTCGTCGCGCTCGAGGGCGCCGATCAATTCATCCACCAGGTGCGGCCAGCCGTCGCTCACCGGGTGGCGCGCATCATGGCCAAGCGTGTTGACCGCCGTGATGCGAAAATCGGCACCAAGATGATCAAACACCTTCTGGTAGCAGGCCGCGGGAAATCCGTTGGCGTGGGAAAAATGCAGTCTTGGGGCTGTCATGGCGCGGTGCGCTATGGTATCCGCTCTTGCACGCGGATGCGCCTCCTGTTCCTCCGGGGTATCGGGCGCCTCGCAGACGTGCTGCTATCACTGGCTGCCGTGCTTTTGCTGGCCGGATCGGCCGCGGCGGCCGACCTGCAGCCCTGGCGCGGACCGGCCGCGGCGCCGCCCCTGGTGCTGCGCGACCTAGACGGGCGCGATCACCGTCTCACCGACTACAAGGGCAAGGTTGTCGTGCTCAATTTCTGGGCCACCTGGTGCGAGCCCTGCCGCGAGGAAATGCCCTCGCTGCAACGCCTCTCGGACGCCATGGCGGGACAGCCCTTCGTGCTGCTGGGCGTGGACCTCGCCGAGGGCGAACCGCGGGTGCGCGCCTTCCTGCAGCACACACCCGTGCGTTTTCCGGTGCTGCTCGATCGCGACGGCGCGGTCGCCAAGACCTGGAAGGTGAAGCTGTTGCCCACCACACTCATCATCGACCCGGCCCAGCGCATCAGCCACGTCGCCTACGGCGAACTGGCCTGGGACTCTCCCGAGGTCAAATCACTCATCGGCCGCCTGCTCAAGCCGGTAAAATAGCGTCGCACCCGCGTTTTTACCGGGGTTTATGCAGGCCAGAAAAACAGCGCAACATACCGGGAGTCACACCATGCAAAGACGCACCTTCATACTCGCCGGCGCAAGCCTTCCCCTCGCCTGTGCGCTGCCGCAAGCCGCTCTTGCACAACAACTGCCCTTCGAACCGAAGGCGGCCGAAAAATGGCGCACCTTCGAAACCACCACCCGCGTCGAGCTGCAATTTCCCGCAGGCATCAACCGCGTCTGGCTTCCGGTGCCCTCTGTTGATACCGAATGGCAACGCACGTTGGGCAACACCTGGTCCGGCAACGCAGCGCGCAGCCATCTCGTGCACGACAAAAAATACGGCGCAGCGATGCTCTACGCAGAATGGAATGAATCGACAGCCAATCCGGTGATCGAGATGACCAGCCGTTTTGCCACGCGCGACCGCGCCATCGACCTCTCAAAGCCGGGCAAGGTCGAAGCACTCTCTTCCGAAGACCGCGCCTTTTACACCGCCCCCACCGAACTGATGCCCACCGACGGCATCGTTCGCGCCAAGGCGCGCGAGGCGACGCGCGGCGCAAAAAGCGACATCGACAAAGCGCGCGCCCTGTACGACTGGATCGTCGACAACACCTTCCGCGACCCGAACACGCGCGGCTGCGGCGTCGGCGACATCAAGGTCATGCTCGAAACGGGCAACCTCGGCGGCAAGTGCGCGGACCTCAATGCGCTTTACGTCGGCATGGCACGCTCGCTGGGCCTCCCCGCCCGCGATGTCTACGGCCTGCGCGTGGTCAAGTCGCAATTTGGCTATCGCAGCCTGGGTGCGGGCACCGACAACGTCACGCGCGCGCAGCATTGCCGTGCCGAAGTGTGGCTGTCGGGTTTTGGCTGAGTCCCGGTCGACCCGGCCGATGTGCGCAAGGTGGTGCTCGAAGAAAAAGCCGCGCCCATCACCGTCAACGACCCGCTGGTGCAGGCGGTGCGGCCAAAACTGTTCGGCGCATGGGAGATGAACTGGCTCGCCTACAACACCGCGCACGATATCGCGCTGCCCGGCGCCAAAGGGGCAAAAATCGGCTTCCTGATGTACCCGCAGGCCGAAACGGGCCAGGGTCGCATCGACAGCCTCGACCCGGACAACTTCAAGTACACGATACGGGCGCGCGAACTAACAGCCTGACCGCCGCACGTAAGCGGCAATTAAAAAGCCCCGGCATGCCGGGGCTTTTTAATCTAAACCGACTGGAAATGCCCGACTGGCGGGGCTTTCCAGTCATTACTCAATATTCGCCAGGTTTTCCAGCGGAAGTCGGCGGAGAATTGGCCGCCGCGAACCCGCTATGCCAACGCGCGGATCTGCGCGGCGGCGCGCTGGCCCGACCACCAGGCGCCGTGCACACTTGCCGGGTCGCCGCGATGCGTGGCCTCGCCGGCAAAAAACAGCGTGTTGCCCACGGGTACGGCGAGCCGGTCGCGGTCCGCGCCCGAACCGCCAAGGCCAAGAAACGAATAGGAACCGCGCGCAAACGGATCGGCCGCCCAACGCGATATGCGCACCTGCACCGGGTCGGGAACACTGCGACTGCCCGCCGCGGCGCTGCCACCGCGCGTGCGGATGCGCTGCATCACATTGGCGACGATCGCATCATCGCTCATGGACTCGAGCTGCCGCGCCGCGCCGCCCGAGGTAAAGCCCACCAGCGCCGGTGCGCCGTTGTAGCGCGTGAGGTTCAACCACGCATAGCAAAGCGGCGCCGGGTCGGAGTAGTAGGTCAGGAAATCAAGCTTGGTGTCCCAGAAGGCCTCGGGAAAGGTCAGGCAGACCTTGTTGAGCAGGCCCATGCGAAGGCGGCCCAGCGAAGCCTCGAACGATTCCGGCAGCGCCGGCGTGAATTGCACATCGCCATTGCGCAGCACGCCCACGGGCAGGGTCACGACGGCGCAATCACCCGCCCATTCGCCCCCCGCGGTAGTGACGTGCACCGAGCCCGGCTTCCAGTCGATCGCGCTGATCTTTTCGCCGTAACGGATATCGATGCCGCGGGCCATCATGGCAATCAAGCTGTCCATGCCGGCCACAAGGTAACGGTCATCCGACGGCAGCACATCACCGTCATCGCCGGTGGCCGAGGCGTCGAGCAGCGCGCTGGCGCTGACCTCGTTGAGCGGCGCGGCCAGGTTCGATTCAAGGACCCAGCGCTCCAGGGCCACCATGCCGCGGTCGATGGGACCGCCGCGGCGCTCGGCGTCGCGGATTGCCTCGTCGAACACGTCGGCGGCCGACAGGTCGCCCTTGGACATGAAGGCGCGCACGCGCAAACGCATCCACATCCAGGGAGAATTCATCGCCGTATTGATACGCCCGGCATAGCCCAGCACCTGAGAGGTCGCCATGACCTGGCGCTGCCCGGAAACCAAACTGGTTAAGCGCAGGTTCGAATAATTGGTCACCTGCGTCGCCACCCTGGCGCGCGCGGCAATCGGCTTGAGCGGGTTCCCCGCGCCGCCATGCAGCCAGGAGGGCCCGAGGTCAAGGGGAAACCCGAGACTGCGGTCGGTCAGTACGCGCCCGCCGGCGCGTTCGCGCGCCTCGAGGACGATGACCTCGGCTCCGGAGGCCTGCAGCGCATTGGCCGCAGACAGGCCGGCAAAGCCCGCACCGATAATCAGAATCCGGCGCCCGGCGACAGACTGCACCGGCACGCCGCTTGCACACCCGCCTAGACTGCCTAGGGCCCCCGAGGTCATCCCGGCGAGCAGTTGGCGCCGTGTGCGATTGATCGTCACTGACACTCTCTGGCAAAAGCGTGCGGACAAACGCCGGTCACCGGCTCGTGCTTTGCCGTTGCAGCTTCGACTTGGAGGGGGTTCGCATTCATCACGTCGTGCTCGTTGGCGGGGTAGTGTTGCGCGGGGGGCTTTCGCCAATTGGCAGTGGGAGGGCGGCATCCGAAATACAGCGGAAGCCAAATTGAGGGACACACTAACTTGCGAACGTGCAATGTGCCAAGCTTATTCCGGGCGATTAAGAAAAATTGCCGCGCCACGTCTGCGACTTTGGTAGCGGTTTTGCCTGTGTCGCCCGTCGCCCCTGAAATTGTCCCCGGGACTTGTTACCCCCGACGCGACCCACCCCTAGGACTTCCCCGCCGTCAGCACGCGAAAATCCTCGGCAAACTGCGTCGCACGTTTGACCACACGGCTGCGCTGTTCGGGCGTGAAGCTTCGATCCAGGTCGACCAGCATCTGCGTGAGCTGCGCCTCCCATTCTGTCGCCATGCGGCCGTATTCGCTGCCGCGACGCAACTCCCAGTCGGTGAAATAACTGCGCAGCGCCGGTGCCAGTTCCGCCGCCGAGCGGTTGCGCTGGAGCAGGGCGAGCAATTCCAACTGGCGCGCCTGCCGGCTCGCCAGCTGCAACTCGGCAAGGCGCGGAAAGGCGCGCACCGTGGCCGCAATTCGCGCGGTCTGCGCGTCGGTCAGCGACCCGGTCCAGTCCTCTATGTAACCTGCGACGCGCTTGACGCGCGCCTTTTCACGGTCCGCCGCGCTGTCACC
>CAITSH010000397.1 GCA_903895005.1 uncultured Pseudomonadota bacterium | reverse complement strand
GAACAAGACAACTTGTCGCGGTCTCCTCGGCGTTGCTGCTAGCGGCTTGCGCCACTCCGCCAATGAAACCGTCCGCTGCACACATTCGCGCGGAGCCGGAAAAATCGGTGGAAAACATCCCGCCACCGGTGCAATTTCCAATAGCACTGCCTAAACCCAGGCCGGCGGTAAAAGCCGAAACGTATAGCGTTGTCGTCAATAACGTGCCGGTCGCCGAGTTGCTGTTTGCGCTCGCGCGCGACGCCAAGATCAACGTTGACGTGCATCCGGGTATTCGCGGCTCGGTCACGCTAAACGCCATCGACCAAACTCTGCCCCAGCTATTGTCGCGTATATCAAAGCAGACAGACATGCGCTGGGAACTCGACGGCCCTAACCTTCTGGTAATGCCGGATTCGCCATTCCTGCGCATCTACAAAATCGACTACGTCAACCTCGAGCGCACCAGCACCGGACAAATTGGCGTGTCCGGGCAGATTTCCTCGGGACCCGGCTCATCCGGGTCGAGCGGAGGATCCTCCGGCGGCAGCAATGCTTCATCGGCGCAGGTTCAGAACCGGTCAGACAACAAGTTCTGGCTCACAATGGTCAACAACGTGAAGGATATCCTGCACGAGACGGACAAATTGATTCCGGCCACTGGCACGCAAACCGCGGCAGCCGGACAACCATCTGCGACTCCGGCGGCGGCAGCGCCCGCCACCGGCGCGGGAGGCACCCCAACGGCCCCGGTAGCGCCAGCGCAACAAGGCTCCACGTTCCGCGAAGCCGCCTCCGTGATCGCCAATGCCGAGGCTGGCGTTCTTATCATCCGCGCCACGAGCCGCCAGCACGAAAAAATCCAGGAATTTCTCGATCAGGTTCTGGTAAGTGCCAAACGGCAGGTGATGATCGAAGCGACCATCGCTGAAGTGACGCTTAACAACAACTACCAGTCGGGCATCAACTGGAGCCTCTTCCGACGCGGCCCGACCGGAACCCGTGCCGCTCAGGCGGTCACGGGCACATCTACCGCAACGCCTGCAGGCAGTTTTTTTACGCTTAATTATGTCACCGACTCTTTCACCGCCTCATTGCAATTACTCGAGTCTTTTGGCACGGTTCGCGTTCTATCCAGCCCGAGGATAAGCGTCATTAACAACCAAAGCGCAATTCTGAAAGTGGTCGACAATCTGGTCTACTTCACCATCAAGTCGGACACGATTGCCGCCACGGCTACTGCGACAGCTCAGACATCATTTACCGCAACTCCTAACGTCGTCCCGGTGGGCTTTGTCATGAATGTGACACCACAGATCTCGGCGGATGACACGATATTGCTTAATTTACGTCCAGCCGTGACGCGCGTCCTTAGCTATGTGGATGATCCAACGCCAAACTTGGCCGCGGGAATCAAAAACAGGATTCCACAGATTCAAACCCGTGAAATGGAATCGCTGATCAAGGTCGCTAGCGGTGAGACTGCGGTCATGGGCGGACTGATCCAAGACTCGGTAACCAACAACGAGGACGGCATTCCAGGCGTAAATCGTATTCCGGTTTTCGGTGATCTTTTCACCCAGCGCAACAACACCAATGCAAAAACGGAGCTGGTGATTTTCCTTCGTCCCCTGGTAATAAGGGATGCGAGCATCAACGGTGACTTCCGCGCATATCGCTCTTTCGTTCCCGGCGACGACTTTTTGTCCAGGCCCAATCCTGGCAAACCCGTTCTTGAAGGAACCCGCCAGTGAGCCTGTTGCTCGAAGCATTGAAAAAGGCTGAACTTGCAAAGCAGGGTGCCCAGCCAGCCTCGAGCAAGCCGACTGAAATCGAATTCACGCCGTCCAGCCCCGTCTCCGAAAAGCCGATCATTACGCGAGAAAACCTGCCGGACATCACCCAACAACTGGAAATAACCTCCGAAGACCTGCTCTCATCCGGATCAACCCAAATCTCCGCCGAAGCAGCGACACCGCTTCGTCCAGCTTCGTCTTTGTCCCCGTCCAGCCGCACTGCTCCGGAGCCGATATTTACCGAAGAATCGGTCGAGCCCGCACAGGATCAAGCCGCAGCCAAGCAATTATTTGATGCCAAGGGTCTGGAAGATTACAACCCGCGCAAGCCCTTTTATTACACTCTGGCGGCGCTAGGCGTATTTGCCATCGGCGCGATCGGCTATTTCTGGTGGCAATTACAGCCTCGCTACATCGTCGCTCCAACAACGGTTGCGAACACCCCGGCGCGCGCGCCAGAGCCGATCGCCCCGGCTGCCGCCCCAGCTGCCGTGGATCCGCTTGCCAGCCCCGGCCCTAACGTAACGCCTTCCGGCGCAGCGGTTGCGAATCCGGCCAGTGCGGTGCCAGATCAGGCAACCCGTCCGGCATTGGCACAGAGCGCGCCGCCTGCCGCTACCACGCCTGTAACGCGCCCAGTCGTTCCCGCGGCATCCTCTGCCAACTCGCCAGTGGTCATCTCCAGGTCTGTTCCCCAACCGATTGAACGCACGAGCGCACCGCGCCCAAGGCAATCCGGGACTCGCGTGACACCCTCGATGTCTTCTGCCGCGCGCACCGACCAGCAACTCGAACAGGCGTTCGACGCTTATCAAAAAGGCGACCTCGCGACGGCCCGTCAGGCCTATTCCGACGCCTTGAAAACAGACCCATCCAACCGCGATGCGATGCTGGGTCTCGCGGCGATCGATGCGCGCAGCGGACAGTTCGACTCCGCCGAGGCGCGCTACCTCAAACTACTGGAATCCGACCCCCGAGACGCGCATGCGCTGTCCGGACTCATCGCCTTGCGCGGTCAGGCTGACCCCGTGCAATCAGAAAGCAGGCTGAAAAGCCTGATCGCGAATCAACCCGAGGCCGGATTCCTCCATTTCGCGCTTGGCAATCAGATGGCCTTGCAGGCACGGTGGCCCGAGGCTCAAGCCGCCTATTTCAAGGCCTTGGCAAGCGAACCGGAGAATCCGGATTACGCCTACAATCTAGCGGTGAGCCTCGATCATATTCGTCAGGGCAAGCTCGCCTTGGACTACTACCAAAAAGCGCTGACCCTGAGCGGAACGCGGCCCTCGACGTTCGACCGTACTCGCGCCACCACGCGCATTCGCGAACTCCAGCAGTAGTAATTTGGCGCTACCCGCTATGCCCCCACCGGCTACAACCGCGGCCCCCCAGGCCAAGCGTCACATCGGCCAGATCCTGATCTCCCAGGGGATCCTGACCGAGGACCAGCTTCGCATCGCGCTCCTTGAACAGTTAAAGTCAAATCAGCCGGTCGGCCGACTGCTGGTGCAGTTGGGTTTCGTATCGGAAGCCACGCTGCGCGATGCATTGTCCGAAAAGCTCGGACTGCAGGGTGTCGACCTGTCGCAAATCGTTGTCGATGCGGGTGCAATCAAACTCATACCGCGCGATTTTGCGAAAAGGCACCACATATTCCCGGTTGCGCTGGATAGAGAAAAGCACAGGCTCATTATCGCCATCGCCGACACGAACAACGTCGTCGCGCTTGACCAGGTCAGGGCGCAGCTTCGCGGCGAAATGGAACTCGAAGCACGCCTTTCCGGCGAGACGGAAATCGCCCGCGCCATCGAGCAATACTACGGACTCGAACTCTCGATAGACGGCATCCTGCACGAGATCGAGACCGGCGAGATTGATTATCAGAGCCTGCACTCTTCGGGTGACGAGTACAGCCAGCCTGTCGTCAGGCTGGTTTCCTCTCTGCTTGCAGACGCCGTCGAGCAGGGGGCCTCGGACGTGCACTTCGAGCCGGAACAAAATTTCCTTCGCATACGATATCGCATAGACGGCGTGCTGCGCCAGATTCGCTCCCTGCACAAAACCTATTGGCCTGCCATGACGGTTCGACTCAAGGTGCTTGCCGGCATGAACATCGCGGAAACGCGGGCCCCCCAGGACGGGCGCATCTCGCTTACCCTGACCGGACGGCCGGTCGATTTTCGGGTTTCATCCCAGGTCACGACCCACGGCGAAAACGTCGTGCTGCGTATCCTTGACCGCCAAAAAGGCATTGTTCCACTCGACATGCTGGGATTGGAAGCGTCGCAACTCGCATTGCTTAAGAAAATGATCGCGAGGCCAGAAGGAATCATCCTGGTCACCGGCCCGACGGGTAGCGGCAAGACAACCACGCTTTACTCGGTACTCAACCACATCAATCATGATGGCATCAACATCATGACCCTCGAGGATCCGGTCGAATATCCGATGACATTAATACGCCAGACTTCCGTTTCCGAAGCGGCCAAAATGGACTTCGCCAACGGCATACGTTCCCTTATGCGCCAGGACCCGGACGTCATCCTCGTGGGTGAGGTGCGCGATGAAGACACGGCGCAAATGGCATTTCGCGCCGCCATGACAGGCCACCAGGTCTACTCCACACTCCACACGAATTCAGCGCTGGGCGCGCTGCCGCGCCTCGCGGACATTGGCATCGTTCCGGACATACTGGCCGGCAATATCATCGGCATCGTCGCGCAGCGCCTTATGCGCAAACTCTGCCGGCATTGCCGCCAGCCCTACGAGGCTACTGCCCCGGAATGTCGCATGCTGGCCGTACGCCCCGACAAACCGCCCACACTGTACCGGGCCGTCGGTTGCGACCATTGCGACTATCAGGGTTACAAGGGTCGGATCGCCATCATGGAACTGCTCAAGATGGACGCGGATCTGGATGAAATGGTAGCCCACCGCGCAAGTGCCAGGGAAATCCACAAGGCTGCGATAGGAAAGGGCTTTCACACTCTTGCGGATGACGGCGTGCGCCGCGTCCTTGACGGCACGACCGCCTTGGACGAGCTGATGCGCGTGGTCGACCTGACCGACCGGATGTAGGAACGGGCGCGGGCGCTCGTCTCTGGGAACAGACAAACATGGCGTTGTTCAACTACAAGGCGATTGATACCCGCGGCAAGTCCATCATGGGCCAGCTCGACGCTGTCAACGTGATCGACCTTGAGCTTCGGCTCAAGCGCATGGGCCTGGATCTGATTGCAGGCGCGCCCTCCCGAAGGGGTCGGACTTCGTTCTTTTCAGCATCCGCTGTAAAACGAAGCGACCTGATCAACTTTTGCTTCCACCTCGAGCAGCTTTCCTCAGCAGGCGTTCCGATGATCGAAGGGCTGACCGACTTGCGAGACAGCACGGACAACCCCCGCTTCAAGGAGGTTATTTCAGGCGTCATCGAAAGCATCCAGGGCGGGCAAAACCTCTCGCAGTCGCTTTCGATTTATCCAGACGTTTTCAACCCGGTGTTCGCCGCGCTTATCCGCGCCGGCGAAAGCACCGGTCGGATGGCGGAGGTACTCAAAAGCCTTGCAGAAACGCTCAAGTGGGAAGATGAATTGGCCGCCCAAACCAAAAAGCTGGCCATGTATCCGGCGTTCGTGGGCAGCATCGTTTTGACGGTCACTCTGTTCCTCATGATTTATCTGGTCCCGCAAATGGTTGGCTTCATCAAGAGCATGGGCCAAGCCCTGCCGTTTCACACCCTGCTGCTGATTGCGGTATCGGACTTCATGGTGCATTACTGGTGGGTGGTGATCGGGTCGCCGTTTTTGATTTTCTTCACCATAAAATTTCTTGCAGCAACCCGTCCGGCCGTGCGCTACAAGCTCGACCAAATCAAGCTGGATTTGCCGGTACTGGGTCCGATTCTGAGAAAAATCATCCTGTCGCGGTTTGCGAGCATTTTCGCGCTTATGTATTCGTCAGGCATCACCATCCTCGACTCGATACGCAACTCGGAAGAAACGGCCGGAAATGTCGTCATTCGGGAAGGCCTGCGCGTCGCAGGGCAGCAGATCGCCGACGGCAAGAATGTCACCGCAGCGTTCCAGGACGTCGGATTGTTCCCCCCCCTAGTGATACGCATGCTGCGCATCGGAGAAACCACGGGTGCGCTCGACACCGCGCTGCTGAACGTGTCGTATTTTTACAATCGCGAGGTAAAAGAGTCGATCGACAAGGTTCAGGCAATGATTGAGCCGGCGCTTACCATCGTACTGGGAGCGATTCTTGGATGGGTAATGCTCTCCGTGCTCGGCCCGATTTACGACACTATCGGCAAGATCAAGATCTGACCATCCCATGCTCAAGAAACGCCTTCTCTATTTCGCAGCCGGCAACGTATCGGCCTTTCTCTGGAAACGCGGAGAACTAACCGCAGAGATTCGCCTCGAGAACAACGAGGGCGGGCTCGCCGCATTCTCGGAATATGCATCCATCCACCGAGACAGCCTTTTTTATCTGCTCGCCGATGTTGTTGAAGAAGATTTTTTCCAGGAAGTTCTGCCTAAGGTGAGCGGTAAAGACCGTAGTCTGCTGCTCGGGCGCAAGCTCTCGCAACGTTACCGCGACACCACTTTGGCCCTCACGGCTTCTCTCGGCACTGAAACCGGCGCACGCCGAGACGAACGAATACTGTTCAGTTCATTTACCAACACCCAGCAATTCCAGCCTTGGCTGGCAGTTCTGCGCTCGCACGAGGCACGGTTGGTAGGCGTGTATTCGGTTCCGTTTATCACCCCGAGGATGTTCGAACGGACGGGACTCAAGGCACCTCGCTGCCTCGTTGTCAGCGAGCAAAGCGGGGGCTTGCGCCAGACGTTCATAGAGGGCGGTCGGATGCGATTCTCCCGCCTTGGCCGACTGGACGCGGGCGATCCTGAGAAAGCGGCGCAAAACTTTGTAGCCGAATCAGGCCGCATTCAGCAGTACCTCACCAATCTGCGACTGCTCCCCCGGGAAGTGGGCCCCCTCGATGTAATTGTCCTCGCGCCAGCGGGGCAAAAGCCTATCTACACGGCAGTCTGTGCCAGCAACCAGCGGCTTACTTTTCACGTGCACGACACGGGGGAGTTGGCAAAACAACTGAAACTTTCCAAATATCCGCATGAGCTGAAAAGCGAAGCGATCTTCCTGCACCTTCTCGCAGAGCATCAACCCGCAGAGCAATATGTCGCCGAGCCGATGCGGCGTTTTTACCGAATCTGGCAGGCGCGACTTGGCCTGATTGCCGGAGGCGTTGCGGTATTTGCGTTCTGCCTTTTGCTCGCCGGATTAAAAATGCTGGATGTCTTCAGCATAGAACAACTCATCAACGCAGACCGTCAACAGGAGAGGAATGCGGCAAAAGAATATTCGCGCCTCACCCTTTCGTTTCCCAAAACCCCGACCAGCACCGATAACCTCAAAGCCGGGGTCAAGAGCTACAAAATCCTTGTCAAGCAGACGGCGTCCCCAACCGGGCTGCTCGCCGATGTCAGCCAGGCGCTGGCGGCATCAACACAGATCGAAATCGACCGCATTAACTGGGAAATCAGTCCGCTTCGAACAGGTTCCGGTGGAAAAACTTCCCGCCCCGTCTCCGGTACGCAAAACGGAGCCCCGCAGCAGGCCGCCACACCAGCCTCACCCGATACGCGGTACGAAGTTGCGGAGATCAACGCACGCGTCAGCACGCCGCAGGCTAGCGACTACAGGACTGTCGCCGGTCTGGTAAACCGGTTCGTAGAAGCCCTGAAAGCGCGTCCGGGATGGGAGGTGGTGTCCGTCCGTCTACCGTTCGACACGGATTCGGGTAGCGCACTGCGAGGCGGTGCCGGGGATGAACGAACAGATGAAGCACCTCGATTCACGATCACCGTCAGCAGAAAGCTCGGCACATGAACTTCGGCCGCGACGATCTGAAAAAATTGCGGGTGCCTATCGTGCTTTGTCTGGTCATGATTGTCGCCGGGGTCACCGCGCTTGTCATGGCTGAGCGTGAAAAAGACCGATCGGAGAAGGACAAGGGCACCGTGCACCTGTCCAAACTGGCGGCACAAGACCGGGTCGCCAAAGCGACCGAAGAAGAGCGGGAAATTCGGGAAAACCTGACCCAGTTTCAACGCCTCGTTTCCTGGGGCATTGTGGGCGAGGAAAAGCGACTCGATTGGGTCGAGTCAATAGCCCGCATCCGCGAGCAACGGAAGCTATTCAAGGTAAACTACGATATTGAGGCGCAGAAAGTTCTGGACTATCCCGGCGTCATGCCTGCAGGCGGCGTTGAATTCATGTCCAGCCGCCTGAAAGTGGACATGCCGCTCCTGCATGAAGACGACCTGCTGAACTTTCTCGCTGATTTGCAAGCTGCGGGAAAAGCCTACGTTTCGGTCCGTGGATGCGGCATGGAGCGAACCGAGCGCGAACCGGCTCCGGGCGGCAAGGGCATGTCACCGCGCTTGAAGGCCAATTGCCAGATTGACATGATCACAATCAGGGAAAAAAAGCCCTAAATGAAGCCCCGCTCGAAATGCGCCTTTGCATTGCTCACTGTTACGCTGGCGGCGATTGCTTCGCCCGCAATTGCGGCGGATGGCCTCGGGCGCTTGTTCATGACGCCGGCGCAAAGACTGGACTTGGACCGCCGCCGACAGGCCGACGCACAGGACAGCCTGATCTCCAGCGACAACTTCGTTACGGCCAACGGTCAGGTTTCCCGCTCAAGCGGCAAGACCACGACCTGGATTAACGGTCAGGCACAACACGGTCAGGCCGGCCGTGTCGACCCCGCAAAAATCGCCGTACCGATGGGTGAGGACCAGCCGTCGGTTTCGCTGAAAATCGGCGAAACACTCGACAAGGCGCGCGGCGACCGGCGGGACATCGTCGGCGAAGGTCAAGTACGGGTTCCTGCCGGCAGGCGCTAGATGCGATCCTGCCGCACGCCCTTGGCACGCCGTCAGCGCGGCATGGCGATGCTGGCCTTGATCGTACTGATCACCCTAATTAGCACCTATGCGGTCAGCGACGCGCTTACGCGCATCACCGCCCAGGTGAAAATCGAGCGTGACAGCCGGTCGCTCGACGCCATGCAGGAGGCCAAGGCGGCGCTCATTGCGTGGGCGGCATCCCAGGCATGGACCGGCAACACGACTGACCAGCCCGGCTCGCTGCCCTGCCCGGATACCACCAATGACGGTTCGTCCGACATCAGTGGCGGAGCCTGCCTCAGCCAGGTTGGCCGTCTGCCATGGAAAACGCTGAACGCCCGCGAGTTGCGCGATGCCAGCGGTGAAATTTTATGGTATGCCCTCTCGCCGAATTTGCGCAATGCCAGCGGCGTCACCGTAATCAACAGCGACACGCAGGGCCAGCTTGTCCTCTACAGCGACAAGGACAGCACCACGACTGCGACCCTCAGCAACGTGGTGGCGTTTGTCATTGCGCCGGGCATCGCCGTCGCCGGGCAGACGCGTAATTCAAGCGGCGTGAATACCACCACCAATTACCTTGAAGGGCGCAATTCCGGCGCGACTGGAAACTACACCAGCACACCGCAGTCCCCGGCAAGCTACCCCGACACGTTCAACGACCAGATTTTGCCGCTGACGCACGCCGATTTGTTTTCGGTGGTCGAGCCGGCGGTTGCCTCGCGCATAGAAAGTGACATCAAGCAATACATCGCCCCGGTCTCCGGATCAACCATCACTTCATATTTTTCACAGTGGGGCGGATATCCGTTTCCGGCGATATTCTCGAACGCCACCTACACCAACGGACCGGGGACAAGCGCGCAGCGCGCCCAAACCGCGTACATCGGCAGCACAACAACGTCCACGTCGGGGGGGCTCCTCCCACTCACGACCACGGGTACCTACACTTGGACCACCGGCTCGGTGACCGTCACCCTGACCGGCGGCACGGCGGGCTCAATCAGCGGAACCACATGCTCCCTCGTCACGGGGGGGTTGCAATGCGACTTCAACATCAACCCGAGACTGACCGGCTGCTGCAGTTACAGCATGGTCAACCCGCAATTCCGGGTGTCGGCACCGATCGCCAATGTCGGGTTGGGTTTTGTCGACTTGCCAGATGATGTGAGTTCAGGCTTGTCGCCACGTGTAACGGTAACCAGCCTGACGGGTGCCACCCGCAGCATGTCCGGAACAAGCACCACAGGATCTTTGAGCGCCACCGGCGCAGGTACCGTGATCTTCCAGGGAACCCATGTCCGGAACAGCACCTCCTCCGCCGCGCGGGCGATGCGGGTGACGATTCCCGATGTAACCACCAGCACACTCACCAGCAGCAGCGACCCTTTCGCCGGCTGGTTCATACGAAATCAATGGTACCGGCAGGTCTATTACGCGGTATCTCCCGGCTTCCAGCCGGGTGGCGGCGGCAGCTGCAGCGCGTTGCCCGCAACGCCCTCGTGCCTCACGGTCAACACCCTGCCCACGAGTTACGCGTCGACAACCGACAAGCGGGTCATCCTGATACTGACCGGCCGCTCGATCAATGGCTCCAGCCGGCCCTCCGCGACACTTTCGAACTACCTGGAAGGCCAAAACACCACGCCGACCGATTTCATTTACGAACACCGGGCAGGGGTGGCTTCGTCCATCAACGACAGGGTTGTTGTCATTGCGCCCTGAATCTTCCAAATTGGTCCGTCGCCAAGAAGGCTTTTCGCTCGCCGAGCTGGCCGTCGCCTTCGTCATTATCGGGCTGCTCCTCGCCGGCGCGCTCATGCCCATATCCGCGCAAATGGAGGTACGCAGCGTCGCCGACACGCGCCGCACCATGGATTCGATTCGCGACGCCATCATCGGATTCGCCCAATCGAACGGACGACTGCCCTGTCCGGCCAACGGCGCACTCGCGATGGGGGCGAACGGCGCCGGCACCGAGCAATGGGACAGCACCAACAACCGCTGCACCACCGCGCTGGGCGTCGTGCCCTGGAGCACCCTTGGCGTGGCGGAAGTGGACGCATGGGGCCGGCGTTTCACCTATCGCGTCACCAGCGCGTTCGCCGACGCCATCAGCAACAATACGTACGCCGCAACGACCACGCTCACACCGGTCAACGCCTTGCTAAAAAGCCCCGGCGACCAGTCGCCGGCTTGCAGCGCCCCGGTACCTACACCGACGCTTTCCACATTTGCCATGTGCAGTCTCGGCGACATTGCGGTATTCACGCGCAACGACTCGACGCACGCCACCAGCGCGATTGCCGTCGGCATTCCCGCGATCATCATTTCTCACGGCAAGAACGGCTACGGCGCGTTCCAGCCCAGCGGCACCCGCTTTATCGGATCCGGCGACGGCAACAGCGACGGCGTGCCCGACCAGAACGTCGACGAGGCATCCAACATAAACGGCACAACTCAGATCACGGCGGTCGCCGTCACCGGGTCAAGCAGCTACCTTCATAACGCCTACTTCAGCCGCAATGCCAGCACGGCCACTTCCTCGTGCAGCGACAGCGCGGCCGGATCGCCGTTCTGCGAATTCGACGACATTGTCCTGACCATTTCGCCCTCAACGCTGATAACCCGAATGATCAGCGCCGGTCGCCTCCCTTAGCCCGCTCCTCAACGCCAACCGGGGGTTTCATACAGATGAATCGCAACCAGACCATTCTCATCGTCGTTGCCGCAGCGAATCTTGCTCTCATGCTCGCGTTCCTGCCTTACGACGCGGTGACCTTGACCCGTGGCGGGTCAAGCTTTGATGCGTTCTATTTTGTTTTTGACCGGCAGTACAACAAACAGATCAATTCAAATCTGCTCTACCTCGAGATCATGTGGCTTTTGATTAATTCTGCCGCAGGATGGCTAGCCCTGCGCGACAGCAGCAAACCGATAGCAATTCCGGCGCGCCATGGTGTCCTGGCGTTTGCAGGCGTGAACCTCGTACTGCTCCTTCTGTTTGTGCCTTTTGAAACCTACACCTCGCTGCAAAGGAACACCCTTCCCACCTTCGACGGCTACTATTTCGTACTCGGGGATAAATCCAAGCGAGACATCTACCTGCCCCTGCTTTTTCTTGAGCTGTTTCTGCTGACCATTAATGCCGCCGTCCTTTGGCTAGCGTTAAATCATCCCAAAAAAACAAGCACCTGAAACCTTCCTAGCCGCGCCTTACATCGCCGCGCAGGAGAAAACGGACATATCCCTCCTCGTTGTCCGCCAACTGCAACGCGAAACCGGAAATTTCCGCGTGCCGCGCCGCCTGGTATAAACCAATCCCGTAGCCGGATGCAGAAGGGACAGGGCCGCGCAACAATCCTCGCAAAATCTCGGGCGCCACCGACCGTCCCGTATCAGAAACAGAAAACTCTATGGCGTTTTCGCAACTAAACCGCGCCGTAATCTGCACGCCCGCCTCCAACTGGAGTTTGCGCATTGCGTTCTGGATCAAGTTGTCTGCGACGCTGTCGAACAACTCTTTTGGCAACAGCACCGCCTCCGCCACCACACCTGCCTCAAACTCAACAGGCTGACCGTTGTAGCTTCGCCTGAGTTCTTCCCACCACACATCCGCACGTATAAATCGACCACTTTCTGTCTCAGGCCGACGTATTTTGTCTATGGTCGCCTGCAAGCGCTGCGCTATCGCCGGCAATTGGCGCCGCATCAGCGCCTGTAACTCTGCTGGGTCGTGCTTTGCACTGCTTTCAGCCGCGGAAGTAAGAACGTTAAGTGATTGAAGCAAATTCTTCACATCGTGCGTCATACGCGCTCCCGTTTCATGTACGGCCTGCACGTAGGTTTGTTGCTGCAGTTTCATCTCCCGCAGTTTCGCAATGTAAAACTCGCCAAGCAACTGACCGAGCAGGTGAAAGTGCCAGATGAGCGACGGACTCAATGCGTGGCGGCTGTAAACCAGGACATAGAACTGCTCGTTGGCAAATTCTGCAGAATGTTGTGTTGTGTGCCCGAATTCCCCTGAATCCTCCCCTGCACGCCACCTCCCCCCCGTGACCCAGGGCAATTTCTGCAAGCCCACGCAAGCCTGCTTCAAAAATTGCTCGGCACGCGTCTCGCATTGAGATAATTCGGCGAGAAAGTAGAGCCATTGTTCAAAAGGCAAGCCGATCGACAACAGGTAGCGTGAAAAGAACATGGCCAGCCCGCCGAAGCCGCCACGCGGATTCCAGGCCAGCGACAAAGCCAGCAATACACCTGCAATGATGATAAGCGTGTAAGCCAAGGACAACACGTACTGCAACCGCGCCACGCTCATGAAGGCGAATGTCCCAAGAACGAGCACGACGAGCATTAGAAAAAGCAGGGTTGAGTAAAGAAAATCCACAATCTGCGGGGTCTCCGCACTATCTTTTTCGACGGGAATCAGCGCCATTGGTATAAACAGCAACGGCAAACCACAGCGTGCGAAAAGGGTGATTTCTCCCGGCAGATTGATACCCATAAAGCTATTAGGAACGATCCATACCAGAAGCATCGCGACGAAATACAGCAGAACCACGAAATAAAAGCGCCGCAACCAGGGCGCCTGGAACAGGAACACCTTGCCGCCGACAATGCCGGCGAGAACGCTGACCCAAAGGCCCAGCAACCACCAGTTAAGGGTAAGCATGATCAGGGTTGCAATCAGCACGATACCCAGGGTTTGCCCTGTGGACATGCGTTGATCTCCACGCATGAATGGCTGCCACATTATGAAAAGACCGAAATGCGCCAGCATCAACACTCGGGCCAGATAGGACTCCGGTCCGACCACCGCGGCCAAATGGAAGAGAACGAGCATGGCGATGAAAAATGCCCGCCAACTGCGCTGCGCAGCCGATTGAGAAAGGAGGACAACGTTGGGCATTTGCATGGACCGGATAGGAAAGACTTGCTCTGCGAGATGTCGCGATTTAATCTGTTGAGGCAGGATTTATGCCACGTTCCCCACTTTTATGACTGACTCTCGCCAAAATCCGCCGCACGCTCCTTCGACAGCCCTTACCTGCGGTTGGGTTATCGCGCGATACACGCTCGTCGAAGCGCTCCGCAACCGTCTGCCATGGCTGGTAGCCGCCACTTTGGCAGCATGCCTTGTTGTCGCCGGCTTTTTGCAATCAGTCGCAATCACCGAGTCATCAGAAATCCAGTCTGCCGTCCTTGCAGCGATATTGCGATTAAGCGCAGTCTTTATCCTCGTCTCTTTCGTTGTGACGAGCATGGTCCGCGAGTCCAACGACAAGGGCTTAGAGTTGATTCTCGCACTCCCCCTCCCGCGCGCAAGTTATTTCCTGGGAAAATTTGCCGGGTTTTCCATAACGGCAGTCGCACTCGCCCTGCTTTTCGGCTTACCTCTTGGTCTGCTTGCGCCCTGGCTTGGCGTTGGAGCATGGATCACCTCCCTCGCATGCGAACTGCTCATAATGACCGCGCTGAGCCTGTTTTGCGTCATGTCGCTGAACCAGGTCACCTCCGCACTGGCGGCCTCGGCAGGGTTTTACGTCCTTTGCCGCAGCATTGGCGCCATCCAGATCATCGCTGCAGCGCCGCTCGATACCGCCAGCGGCGCCACCAACGACATGCTGCGACTCGCAATCGACGGTGTTGCACTCCTGCTTCCACACTTGGACCGCGTTACAAAAACGGATTGGCTCCTGTACGCTCCCCCTGAAGCCGCATCCCTTGCAATGGCAGGCCTGGATGCACTGCTATATGTGACACTGCTGTGCGGGGCGGCGCTATTCGATCTGTATCGCAAAAATTTTTAGCGATGGAGGAGCGGCCGCTTTCACACGTCCCCAAATCCGTTGTGGGTTTGCTGGTTGCCGGACTTTTACTCCAAATTACATGGCATGTGTCGCTCCTGCAACCCAGAGCAAGCGCCGATTCGCTGCCACCCCCACCTTCGGCAAGGCAGGTAAAGCTTTTCAGCCTCGGCGAGCCCCTTGCCTCGGCGAAGCTGCTGATGCTGCAATTACAGGCCTTCGACTTCCAGTCGGGAACACGAATCTCGTACCAGTCATTGGACTATGCTCGCATCGAACAGTGGCTCGCCCTCATCCTCGAACTTGATACAGGTGGGCAGTACCCCCTGCTTGCTGCAAGCCGCCTCTATGCCGAAGTCGCAAACGAAGCCAAACAGCGCGGCATGCTGGATTTTGTGTACCGGCAATACCTGCTTGACCCCAATCGTCGCTGGCCCTGGCTGGCTCACGCCACCTTTTTAGCCAAACACCGACTGAAGGACATCGCGCTGGCACGCAAATATGCCTCTGCGCTCCAAGTTCACACAACCGCAAAAAATGTCCCCCCTTGGGTGACGACCATGGAAATTTTCATTCTTGAAGACTTGCACGAACTCGACGCAGCGCGGGTGATGATCGGCGGACTACTGGCCAGCGGCCGCGTGACTGACCGCGGCGAACTACATTTCTTGAACGGCCGCCTAGAGGAAATTGAGCAACGCCTCAAGGGAGGCAGCGGCGCAGGAACCCTTAAACAGCCAAGGTGAAATGTCAAAAATTCGACGCATATGACGACATGCCGACAAAACAAGGCTAAAAACAGGCAAAAACAGGCATATAAGGCGTAAAAATTCAGGTATGAAATTTGCCTCTATAGTCAAACCTAATACCTGCACAAGCTGGAGTAAGTTATGAAAATGAAACAACAATCAGGCTTCACCTTGGTCGAAATTGCGATCGTGTTGGTCATCATCGGCTTGCTCCTTGGCGGCATCCTCAAGGGCCAGGAAATGATCACCCAGGCCAAGATCAAGAACATCATCAACGACTTTAACGGCATTACGGCCGCAATGAATTCCTATCAGGATCGCTACCGCTCCCTGCCGGGAGACGATCTTAGCGCCGCTACTCGGTGGACAGGTGCAGTCGCTGGCAACGGCGATGGTCAATATGGCACACCCTCTGCTACGGCTAATAACTACAATCAACTGTTGTCAGCTGCCCCGGTCGCTGGCCAAGAAACGAATCTGTTCTGGTGGCATCTGCGCCTAGCGGGGTTTGTAGCCGGCCCTACGACCGGCACTGCCGCCGGCCAACAGCCCACGAACGCATCTAGCGGCATGATTGGAGTTCAAACCGGCGGCATGGGCTTCACTTCGAATATCGTGTGCAGTAGCAATTTACCCGACAAAATAGCAATCTCTGTCGATACCCAAATGGATGATGGTTCTGCGACCGGAGGACAGGTAAGAGCTGTATCTCAAAGTGCCCCCAGCCCTGTCGTAACTACTGGCAACGCAGCCTACACTGAAGACGGCACCACCCAGTACCTGCTGTGCAAGAACCTGTAGAAATGGCAGCGAAAAAAAGCCCGCGACCGCGGGTTTTTTTTTCGTCCTGCTTTCAGCCCGACTGCATTCTGATCTCTGCCGCAGCAAGTTGATCGGGGGTCCCGAGAACGACAACGACATCGCCTGAGTCAAGCCGCGTGGATGGCGGCGGCAACGCAACACGCAGTCCTTCGTGTCGTATGGCAGCGACCTGGACCCCGATTTTATCCAGATCGAGTTCACCGAGCAGGCGACCTGTTGCGAAGCTCGCCGGCGACAACGCGACAGAATGCAGGCGAGCCTGCCCCGACTCATCAATATCGCCGGCCTCATCCCCTTCACCGTGAAAAAACCCGCGTATAAGCTCGTAACGCTTGTTACGCACGTCGCGGATGCGCCGGACCACGCGCTTCAGCGGAACACCCATCCTAACCAGCGCATGCGTCCCCAGCATCAGGCTGGATTCGAACGTGTCGGGCACGACCTCTGCGGCACCAGCGGCCTGCAGCAGGTCCATGTCCGCATCATCGCGGGTTCGCACGATCACCGGCACGTTCACGTTCACCTCGCGTGCGTGATGGAGTATTTTCAATGAGGCCGGTGTGTCGTTGAACGAGATCACCAGGGCGCTGGCGCGCGCAAGCCCGGCGGCCGCTAACGTTTCAGATCGCGCACTATCCCCGTACACAACCGACTCCCCCGCAGCCGCGGCCTCGGCCACACGCTCAGGATCCAGGTCAAGCGCAACATAACCTATGCCCTCCTGTTCGAGTAAGCGCGCCAGATTTTGGCCCGTGCGCCCATAACCGCAAATCACCACATGCTTCTCAACCGCTATGCTTTGGACGGCAATACGGTGCAACTCAAGCGATCGCGTCATCCACTCCGACCGTGCCAGGCGGAGTACTACCGCATCGCTGTACTGGATTATCAACGGCGCAAGCAGCATGGAGAGCAACATCGCGGCAAGAATGGGTTGCAACCAATGGGCCGGCACCAAGGCGGCTCCGGCCACGGTGGCCAGAACAACAAACCCAAACTCTCCCGCCTGCGCGAGAGCAAGCCCCGTGCGCAACGCGGTACCGGGCGAACTGCCAAGGATGCGCGACAAGGCTGCGATAAGCGTGAACTTGAAAAGCAAGGGCCCGATCAGAAGGCCCAGTACAAGAAGCAGGTTTTCCAATACCACCCGAAGATCGAGCAACATACCGATGGTGACAAAAAAAAGTCCCAGGAGAACATCCCGGAAAGGCTTGATGTCCTCCTCTACCTGGTGCCGGTATTCCGTTTCGGCGATCAGCATCCCCGCCAAAAACGCCCCGAGCGCAAGCGACAGACCTGCGAGGTTTGTTAGCCACGCGAGTCCGAGCGTAATCAGCAGAACGTTGAGCATGAACAGTTCGCGCGAACGCCGCAACGCGATGCTATGAAACCAGGCGCGCATCACACGCTGGCCTACAAACAGCAATACTGCCAACACCAGTACGGCTTTCAGCGCGGCCCAAACAAGGTGCTGCGCGAGCTCCTCCGGGCGCTGTGACAACGCGGGCAGCACGATAAGCAACGGGACCACCGCGAGATCCTGAAACAGCAGAATACCGACGATTTCCCGCCCGTGAGCCGATTCTAATTCCATGCGTTCGGCAACGAGTTTGATCACGATGGCCGTCGAGGACATGGCAAGTGCGCCACCGAGCACGATTCCAGTCTTCCACCCCGCGTCCATGAGCAAGAAGACCGCCACTGCAGCCAGCACCGTGAGGAACACCTGGGCAAACCCAAGCCCGAACACGATTTTCCGCATCGAATTGAGTCGCTGCAGACTGAATTCAAGCCCAATCGAGAACATCAGAAAAACCACTCCAAACTCGGCAAGGTGGCTCGTTCCCTCGCTTTCGGGAACCCAGCCGAGCGCGTGCGGGCCAATTGCAATGCCAACCAAAAGGTAACCGAGCATTGGCGGCAGGTGCAGCTTGCGGGCAAGCGACACCACGCCAACAGCGCTGGCCAGAAGTACGAGTACGAGTTCCAGCGTGGTATTCATCGCGGTGATCCGGTCGGGGCGAATGCTATACTTTCACCCCATAATATCAGTGTCTTCCATGAGCCAACCCAATCCAAACCAGCCGAAATCTTCCGGGCCGTTAGCCCTCGCGCGCGAGGTTCTGGCCATTGAGGCGGAAGCGATTACTGGCCTGATTGAGCGCATCGACGACAGCTTCCTGGACGCAGTCAACCTGATTTTGGCTTCGCGAGGCCGCGTGGTCGTGAGCGGCATCG
>CAITSH010000396.1 GCA_903895005.1 uncultured Pseudomonadota bacterium | reverse complement strand
GGGCATGGCTTCGGTCATGATCGAATAGCCGTCCGGCTTGGAGCGATACAGCTGCGTGCGCGCAATGCGCCCCGAGGCGCCGCGAACGTAATCGAATACGGTGTTGATGCCCTGCTCGGCAAGGTAGGGCTGGAGCTGGCGCGACGAGGTGTCGATGAGCCCGCCGGCCGACTGGTAAATGATCCATTTCACCGGCTGCGAGGGATAGGTCTGCGCCGACGCATGGTTTGGCAGCAAGCCCAGACCCGCCGTGGCGAGCGCGCTTTTGCCGGCGGTCTTCAGGAATGCGCGACGGGTGAATGTGGAGGTCATGGCTCGGATCCCGGGAAAGTTGGAAGAGGCGAAGGATACATCGTACACAAACCATCCAAAAGAAGAGCGTGCGGCACATCAATGGTGCGCTTCCGGGTGCCGTGGTGCGCCTCAGTAAAGCGCGAATGGGCCGGGCCCGGGTCCGGAAGCCGCTGTTCCATTTGAAGAAATCCCGCGTCTTGCCCCCCACCTTCACATGGCACGGGAGTTGCACTTGTCTTCCCCAATAATTGCTCGAGGAGAACCTGTCGTGGGAACCAACACAATCGGATTCAAGACCATTCGCTGGATGACGCTGTCGGTGCTGCTGGTCGCAGGCGGCCTGACCCTGTTCACGCCGCGCGCGCACGCGCAGGAAAAACTCACCTTTCTTACCAGCTGGTACGCACAGGCCGAGCACGGCGGCTTTTACCAGGCGGTGGCCAAGGGCATTTACAAAAAATACGGCCTTGATGTCACTGTCAAGATGGGCGGTCCCCAGGTCAACGGCCTGCAATTAATGGCCGCCGGCCAGGCCGACTTCATCATGGGGTATGACTTTGCCGCATTGAAAGCGATCGAGCAGGGCATCCCGGTGGTGGTGGTTGGCGCCTCCTTCCAGCAAGACCTGCAAGGCATGCTGGCCCACGACGATGTGGCAAACCTCGGCAGCCTCAAGGGCAAGACTATTCTGGTCGCCGGATCGGGTCGTACCACCTGGTGGCCGTGGCTCAGGGCCAAGTACGGCTACAGCGATGAGCAGGTGCGTCCCTACACCTTTAACCTGCAACCGTTTTTCGCCGACAAGGCGCTGGCCCAGCAGGGTTACCTCTCGTCCGAACCGCTGCAGGCGGAAAAAGCCGGCGTAAAAGCGAAATTCTTCCTCTTCGCAAATGACGGCTACCCGCCTTACGGTTCGCCGATCGTGACGATGCAAAAGACCGCCAAGGAAAAACCCGAGATGGTCGCGAAATTCGTGCGTGCCTCCATCGAGGGCTGGAAGAGCTATCTCGAAGATCCGTCGGCGGGCAATGCGATGATCAAGAAAGACAACCCGAACATGACCGACGAGCAGATCGCCTACGGCGTTGCCAAGCTCAAGGAATACAAAATCGTCTCTGGCGGTGATGCAACCAAGATGGGTCTTGGCGTGATGACCGACGATCGCTGGAAAAAGACCTTCGACTACATGGTCTCCTCGGGCTTGCTCAAGGCCGATGTGGACTACAAGCAGGCTTACACCACGCAGTTCGTCAAAGACCTGAGAATCATGCCGTAGGGCGCGTGTCATAGGGGGCGCGGGCTTCGCACTGAAATAGTTTTTTGCCGCCCCAAATACGTGCGCGTTGCGGTTGGGCCGGGGCTGCAAAGCGTGGTCGCAGGGGCGATGCCTGCGAATCACCGTCAATCGGAGCGTGGCATATGTTTTGCTCAACTAAACCCAGTACGTCGAGAGTAGAAGCGAACAGCCGGCAGTCGATCGCCGGCCGGTGATTGCTCTCCAAAGGATCCTCTTTGGGAGTTGCAGTCGCGCATGAACGCTTTAGAACCCTCCATTCCGCAGCCATCCCCGTCTAACGCGGCGCCCGAGCGCGCGCCGGTGGTCGAGGTGCTCTCTGCCGAGAAAATCTATCCCAACGGCACCCGCGCCCTTGACCCGGTGAGCCTCGCCATTGGCGAGCGTGAACTGATCACCCTGCTCGGGCCCTCCGGTTGTGGCAAATCGACCTTGCTCAAAATGGTCGCCGGCCTGCTGCAACCCTCGGACGGCCGCCTGCGTTGGTGGCGCCAGGGCTTTGACGCCGTGGGCACCGAAGGCAAGAAACTGGTGTTCGTATTCCAGGATCCAACGCTGATGCCCTGGGCGCGCGTCGAAGAAAACGTGCGCCTGCCGCTCGACCTGGCGCGCGTCGACCGCAAGGCCGCGGCACCGCGCGTGGCTGCAGCGCTCGACCTTGTTGGCCTCACCGGCTTTGGCAACAATTTTCCGCGCGAACTATCGGGCGGCATGCAAATGCGCGTCTCGATCGCCCGCGCGCTGGTGAACGAACCGGATCTCCTGCTCATGGACGAGCCCTTCGGTGCGCTCGACGAAATCACCCGCAACAAGCTTGATGCCGATCTCATCGACCTGTGGTGGAAACACCACCTCACGGTGATCTTTGTCACCCACAGCATTTACGAGGCCGTGTTCCTGTCCACCAAGGTGGTGGTGATGGCTGCACGCCCCGGGCGCGTGTTGAAGGAAGTCATCATCGACGAGCCGCATCCGCGCACCGATGCGTTTCGCGTCACGCAAAAATTCGCCGCTTATTGCAAGGAGCTCACCGAGCTCCTCACCGAAGCGAGCGGCGGCCCGGCCGCCGGAACCGCATGAAGCCCCTGGTCAGCAATCCGAATTTCGTCAAGGTCGCGCTGCCCATGCTGGTCGGCCTGATCGCACTTGGCGTGTGGCAGGGGCTGGTGGTGGCTTTCGATGTACCCAAGTACCTCGTGCCCAGCCCCGTGCTGGTGGCGCAGACCCTCGTTACCGACTGGGGCCTCTTGTCCACATCGCTGATCGTCACGCTGAAGATCACCTTTCTCGCCTTCTTTACCGCGGTGGTGCTGGGTACCGCGGTGGCCTTCCTGTTCGTGCAAAGCCGCTGGGTCGAGACCTCGCTGTTCCCGTATGCGGTGCTGCTGCAGGTGACGCCGGTCGTGGCCATCGCGCCACTCATCATCATCTGGGTCAAGAATCCCACCGCGGCACTCACGCTATGCGCGACGCTGGTGGCGCTTTTCCCGATTATTTCCAACACCACGCTGGGCCTGCGCTCGGTCAACCCGGGCCTGCTGAACCTCTTTCGCATGAACAAGGCGACGCGCATGCAAACCCTGTGGCGCCTGCGCATCCCCTCCGCACTGCCGTATTTTTTTGGCGGCCTGCGTATTTCGTCCGGCCTCGCGCTGATCGGCGCCGTGGTGGCCGAGTTTGTCGCCGGCACCGGCGGCACCGGTGCGGGCCTTGCCTACCAGATCCTGCAGGCGGGCTTCCAGATCAACATCCCGCGGCTTTTTGCCGCACTCCTTCTCATCACCGCCACCGGCGTGCTGCTGTTCGTGCTGATGGTCTGGCTGTCGCGCGTCTTCCTGCGCGGATGGCACGACAGCGAAATCGTTCCGGAAAGCTGAAAACCCCATGACCTCCACCCTTATTCGCGGCGCCCACACCATCATGACCGGCCTTTCGGGCGATGCCGCACGCTCGAACGCCAGTGACATTCGCATCAAGGCCGGCCGCATCACCGCGATCGGCCATCTCACGCCGGTCAAGGACGAGTCCATCATCGACGCGTCCGATTGCGTCGTCTATCCGGGCTGGGTCAACACCCACCATCATTTGTTCCAGAGCATGCTCAAGGGCATTCCGGCCGGCATCAACGCCTCGCTCGCCGAGTGGCTGGTCGAGGTGCCCGCGCGCTACCGCCACAAGGTCGATGCCGAGGCCCTCGAAACGGCCGCGCAGGTGGGCATCGCCGAGTTGCTGCTCTCGGGTTGCACCACCATCGCCGATCACCACTATCTCTACTACCCCGACATCCCCTTCGACGGCGCGCGCATCCTGTTTGATGTGGCCGAGGAGCTGGGCGTGCGTTTCGCGCTGTGCCGGGGCGGCATGACCAAGTCACAGCCGGGCTTCGAAGACAACACGCCGCCCGAACTGCGCCCCGAAAGTGTTGAGGCCATCATCACCGACGTCGAGCGCCTGGTGCGGCATTACCACGACCCCGATCCGTTCTCGATGCGCCGCGTGGTGATGGCCCCGACCACGCCGACTTACCGCGTGCGCCCCGACGATTTGCGCGAAATGGCGCGCGCGGCGCGGCGCATGGGCATCAAGCTGCACACCCATTTGTCCGAGAACCTCGACTACATCCGCTACTTTCGCGAAGTCCACAACCTGTCGCCCGTTGAGTTCTGCGGCGAGCACGAATGGCTGGGTCCGGATGTGTGGTTCGCCCACCTGTGTCACACCTCGGATGCGGAAATCGAACTAATGGCGAAAACCGGCACCGGCATCGCCCACTGCCCGGCAAGTAACTGCCGTTTGGGCAGCGGCATCGCGCAGGCACCCAAGATGGCCGCTGCCGGCATGCCCGTGTCACTCGCCGTTGACGGCGCCGCATCCAACGAATCGGCCGACATGATGTCCGAGGCGCACACGGCCTGGCTGGTGCACCGCGCCGCCAAGGGCCTGGGCCGCTTTGAAGGCGGTGCTGATGCCGTTACCGCAGAAGACGTCATCCACTGGGGCACCCACGGCGGCGCGCGCATCCTTGGCATCAACACCGGCGCGATCGAAGTGGGCCGCGCCGCCGACATCGCCGTCTACGCGCTCGACCAGCCGCGTTACATGGGTCTGCACGATCCGGCCATCGGTCCGGTGGTCGGTGGTGGCCGTCCCTATTTGCGCGCCCTGATCGCCGCCGGACGCGTGGTGGTGCGCGATGACGCGATTCCCGGCCTCGACATGGCCGCACTGGCCGCGCGCTCGCGCGCCGTGATCAAACGGATGCTGCAATGAAGGCAACGGCCCTGAAAAAAAATAGCAAACGCCCGTTGGGCGTGCGCACCGGTGAGCAATGGCAGGTTGACGCGCGCTCGGCCGACCTCGTGCGCAGCGGCCGCCCGGTGCAACGCGTGCGCATCGCCAGCACACCGAAAGCCATCGAGATTGACCTGGCACGCACCGCCATGATCGTCGTCGACATGCAAAATGATTTTTGCGCGCCAGGCGGCTGGCTGGCGTCCATCGGTGTGGACATCAGCAACGCGCGCAAGCCTATTGCGCCGCTTAACAAATTGCTGCCACGGTTGCGTCGCGCAGGCGCCCCAGTCGTCTGGGTCAACTGGGGCAATCGCCCCGACCTTGCCAACATTTCGCCCGCACTCTTGCATGTGTATAACGGCGACGGCGCCAGCGTCGGACTCGGCGCGCCGCTGCCAAAAAGCAGCGGCCCTTTGCGCGGGGCGCACGTGCTCGAAGCCGGTAGTCGCGCCGCCGCCGTGGTCGACGGACTCAAACCCGCCAAAGACGATATCCGCATCAATAAATACCGCATGAGCGGTTTCTGGGATACCGAACTCGACAGCGTGCTGCGTAACCTCGGGATCACGACCTTGCTCTTTGGCGGTGTCAACGCCGACCAGTGCGTTCTCGCCACCCTGATGGACGCCAACTTTCTGGGCTACGACACCATTCTTGTCGAAGAGTGCACCGCCACCACATCGCCCGATTACTGCATGCAGGCGACGCTCTACAACGTGCGCACCTGCTTCGGCTTTGTTGTCTCCAATGACGCTGTATTAAAAGGCCTGCCCAAATGAGCCCGGTGACGCTCGTGATCCCGCCCGTCGCCAGCGCCACTGTATTGGCGCGCACTCTGCGCGAATACAAGGTGTTCCGTATCCAGGCGAGCGACAGCAACAAGTTCGCGCTGGTCGTCGATCCCATTGCCGACCAGACCAGCTTCATCAACGTCATCGAAATTTTTGATGTCGGTGGGCGTACGCCACCCAATACCCACCAGTTCGCCAACGAGGGCTTTTACGTGTTGCACGGTGAGGGTGTGGCCATTGCCGGTGATAAGCGCATCGCGCTCAAAAAGGGCGATAGCTTTCTCGTTCGCGCGGGCCAGGAACATGTGGTCGAGAACACCGGCACGATGCGCCTGTACTGCCTCACCACCATGGTTCCCAACGAAGCCTTTGCCGAACTCATTCGCGCCGGCGTGCCCGACAGCCTCGACGCGGCCGACTTTGCCGTACTCGAGGCGTGATTTTATGACCCACGGACTGCACGGCTGGATTCCCCCGCAACGTTTTCTCGCCTACCTGAGCGCGCCCGAAATCGCCGCGCTGCCGGACAAGGAAAACATCGTGATCCTGCAGCCGGTGGCCGCCATCGAGCAGCACGGCCCGCATTTGCCGGTGGCTGTCGATACGGCCATTGTCATGGGCGTGCTCGGCGCCGCGCTGGCGCAACTACCCGCGGGGGTGCCCTGTTACTGCCTGCCGCCCATTTGCTACGGCAAGTCCAATGAGCACATCCGCTTTGCCGGCACGGTCACCGTCAGCGCCGCCACCCTGACCGCGTTGCTGGGCGATGTCGCCGATTCGGTCTATCGCATGGGCTTTCGCAAGCTCGCGTTCGTGAATGGCCATGGCGGCCAGCCGCAGGTGATCGATATCGCCGCCCGCGACGCGCGTGAGCGTCACCCGGACTTCAGCTTGTTCCCGCTTTTTATCTGGAACGTACCCAACAACGCCGCCGACCTCGTCAGCGCCAAGGAGGCCGAACTCGGTATCCACGCCGGTGCCGCCGAGACCGCGCTCTTGATGGCCTTGCTGCCCGAGCAGGTACACACCGACAAGCTGGTGTGCGAGTACCCGCCGCAGTTGCCCGCCGGGTCGCTGCTCAGCATGGAGGGCAGGCTGCCCTATGCCTGGCTCACCCACGACCTTACAAAAAGCGGCGTCATTGGCGACGCCACCGCGGCAACGCCCGAGATGGGCAAGTCGCTGCTCGCCTCGTTGGCCGCAGGCTGGGCGAGGCTCATTCCCGAGCTGCATCAATTCCAACACCCGAAATAGCCATAGTCACTGGTCATTAGTCATTGCGGAGAAACCCATGCTCGTCACCCAACAAAAAGTGTTGCGTAAATTCTGGTACGCCACCATGCCCTTGTCGCATCTTGATGACGGCCCCAAGCCCTTTACGCTGATGGGCGAAAAAATCGTTGTCTGGAAAGACGGCAGCGGCAAACCGGCCGCCATGCGCGACCGCTGCTGCCATCGCACGGCGCAACTCTCCAGGGGCTTTTACGACAAGGGCAATCTCGCCTGCGGTTATCACGGCTGGGCCTACGACCGGACCGGCAAGTGCGTCAGTATTCCGCAGCAACCGGATACCGCCATTCCCGCCGGTGCCAAGGTTGAGGCGTTTCGCTGCGAAGCGCGTTACGGCTATGCGTGGGTCGCGCTCGAAGAACCGTTGATGGGCATCCCCGACGTGGCCGAGGGTGCGGACCCCAAGTTTCGTGCGATCGACCAGTTCTACGAGACCTGGCATTGCGGGGCCTTGCGCATGATGGAAAACTCGTTCGATAACGCGCATTTTTCATTCGTGCACAAGGCCACCTTCGGGCAGTTCAACCAGCCGCTGCCCTCCAAGTACGAGTTGTGGCCGACCGACTGGGGCTTTGATTCGGAAACCATCGTGCCGGTCAACAACCCGCCCGCCGCGTTTCGCATCACCGGCGACAAAGCGGCTGTCACCACGCGCCACCTGCGCAACAAGTGGTTCATGCCGTTTTCACGCGTCTTTCACGCAACCTACCCCACCGGCATCCAGCACATCATTTTCAACTGCGCCACGCCCATCGACGACCATTCTATTCAGCTTGCCCAGGTGTTGTTTCGCAACGATACCGAGGCCGATTGCTCAACCAAGGAGTTGCGCGATTGGGACAGGGCCATCCTCGATGAGGATCGAGCGATCCTGGAAGCCACCAACGCCGACGCCGCGGTCGATACGCGCCGCCGTGTCGAATTCCATATGGAGTCGGACAAGCCGGGCATCCTGATGCGCAAAAAATTAATGGACTTGTTCGACGAGCACGGCGAAGTCGAAGTGCACGCCTGAAGCCCGGCCCCATCACCGACTCACAACGACAAACCCTCGTAAGGAATCCATCGTGCTCGTAACCCAGCAAAAAATCCTCCGCCGCTTCTGGTACCCGGTCATGCCCATGAGCATGCTGGAAGCCGGCCCCAAGCCCTTTACGCTGCTCGGCGAACAAATCGTGCTGTTCAAAGGCCCCGAAGGCAAACCCGTCGCGCTCAAGGACCGTTGCTGCCACCGCACGGCGCAACTCTCCAAGGGCTATGTCGAAGGCGGCAACATCGTCTGCGGCTATCACGGCTGGACTTATGACGCCGCCGGCAAGTGCGTGAAGATTCCGCAAAACACCGAGGCCAGCATCCCGGCGGGCGCCAAGGTGCCCGCCTATCACTGCGACGAGCGCTACGGCTATGCCTGGGTTGCACTCGACGATCCGCTGCAGCCGATCTTTACGCTGACCGAGGCGACCGAGCCTGGCTTCCGGCAGATCGACCAGTTTTACGAAGTCTGGAACTGCGCCGGCCTGCGCCTGATGGAAAATTCGTTCGACATGGCGCACCTGTCTTTTGTGCACAAGGGCACCTTCGGCCCGAAGAACCACGTGCCCAACAAGGTCAGCCTCGATGCTTCCGACTGGGGCCTGGAGACTTACGTCGAGACACCGGTCACCAACCCTGCCATCGCGCGCAACGTGGTGGGCAGCGACGCTGCTGAAACGGTGCGCATGATGCGCGGCACCTGGTTCCTGCCCTTTTCGCGGCGCCTTGCCATCAGCTACCCCAACGGTCTCAAGCACACGATCATCACCAATGCCACACCGATCGATGACAACGCCTCGATGGTGGTGCAGTGGTGTTACCGCAGCGACACGGAGGCCCAGGTGCCGGCGAGCGAAATCATCGCCTTTGACCGCGCCGTCACCAACGAGGACAAGATCATCCTCGAGAGCACCGACCCCGACGCCTGCATCGACACCGCGCGGCGCATCGAATTTCACATGGAGTCCGACAAGCCCGGCCTGATCATGCGCGAAAAGCTGCTTGCGCTACTCAGGGAGCACGGCGAGGACGAAGTCCACGCCTGAGCGGCGGGACGAAAAAAGCGACACGCCGACCATGCACATCGACACGCCCGCCAAGCCCGCGACCAGCGTCCCGGCGGTCGCCTCATCAAGCCACCGTACACCACTTATTACAACGGCTACCAGGCAGTACTCGAAGACCCGGAGGGCAGTGTGTTTCGCATCAACCATCGCGGCGTGCGGCCTTCGCCCGAAGACATGGCCAGGCTCGTCTAAACCGACCCCATCCATGCTGACTTTTAAAAAGGAACCACCATGCAAATGAACAAACGCTCCCTGATTGCGGCCACCGCGCTCGCGGCGCTGCTCGCCGGCCTGCCCCTTGGCGCCGCCGCGCAAGGCCTCACCAAGATCAAGTTCTCGCTCGACTGGAAGTTCGAGGGCCAGACCTCGTTCTTTTTCCTGGCCAAGGCCAAGGGCTACTTTGAGCAGGAGGGCCTCGATGTCACCATCGATTCGGGCAACGGTTCGGCGGCGGCGATGACGCGTATTGCCTCGGGCGCCTACGACATCGCACTGGGTGACATTTCCTCGCTGATCGAGTTCTCAGGCAACAACCCCGGCCCGACGCGCATGCAGGCCGTGTACCAGCTCTATGACGAGCTGCCGCTCGCCTACTTTGCCCTCAAAAAATCCGGCATCAAGTCGATTACGGATTTTTCCGGTAAGTCCGTCGCCTCGGCGAACTTTGAGGTCACCAAAAAACTCTTCCCGATGTTCGCCAAGATGAGCCGTATCGACCCGGCCACGGTCAAGTGGGTCACCATCGACCCGTCGCTGCGCGTCAACATGGTCCTCAAGGGCGATGCCGACCTGTGCGGCGGTTTTTATAACGCCACGCTTGAGTTCAACGCCCGCGGTATCAAGACCGAAGATATCGCGGTCATTAAAGTCTCGGACCTGGGTATCCGCGCCTACGGCAACGCCGTCATTGCCAGCAGCAAGCTCATCGCCGAAAACCCCAAGGCTGTTGCCGGCTTTGTGCGCGCCACCAACCGCGCCTTCCGCGAAGGCCTCGCCGATCCCGCCGCCTCGATCAAGTTCCTGAAGGCGCGCGAGCCGCTGGTTGACGAAGCCATCGAAGTGCAGCGCTTCGCCATGATGATCCCGGCCATGCTCACCGCCCGCAGCTACAACAACGGCCTCGGCTCGGTCAGCAAGCTCGTGCTCGACACCCAGGTTGACGATGTCGCCGCGACGTTCGGCACCAAGGTCAAACCCAACCCGGACGTGATCTTCAACTCGAGCTTCCTGCCGCCCAAGTCGGAGCGCATGCCGCTCAAGTGAGGGGATTCCTTTCAGTTGTTAATTGAAGTAGCACGAGGTTGATCGCGCACAAATGGAACCCCCTCCCCCGCGAAGGGGGGAGGGGAACGTACTAATCATTGTTCAGCAAGATTCAGATATCAGGAGGCACCATGATCGAAGCCAAACAAAAAGTATTCCGTCGTTTCTGGCATTGCGTGATGCCGCTCTCGATGCTCGCCGACGGGCCCAAGCCCTTCACGCTGCTTGGCGAGAACATCGTGTTGTGGGTGGACGGGGAGGGCAGGCCCGCTGCGATGCTCGATCGCTGCTGCCACCGCACGGCGCGCCTGTCCAAGGGCTTTTACGACGGCGGTAACCTGGTGTGCGGTTACCACGGCTGGGCCTACGACCGCGCCGGCAAGTGCGTCAAGATTCCGCAGCAGCCCTACACCGGCATACCGGCCGGCGCCAAGGTGGCGGCCTATCATTGCGAGGCGCGCTACGGTTACGCCTGGGTCGCGCTTGAAGACCCGCTTATGCCCATCCCCGATCTGCCCGAGGCTGGCAAGCCGGGCTTTCGCCAGGTGGATCAGTTCTACGAGCCCTGGAACTGCAGCGGCATCCGCTTCATGGAGAATTCCTTCGACTTTGCGCACCAGAGTTTTGTGCACAAGGCCATGCAGGGCCGCTACGACAAGCCCGAGCCCCCCAAGGGCGAGATCATCGAGCGCGACTACGGCTTTGACATGAACATCATCCAGCCGGTGAAAAACCCGGCCATGGGCCGCAAGCACCTCAAGATCGACGCCGACGAAACCGTGCGCACCGTGGACCTCAACTGGTTCATGCCCTTCTCGCGGCGCATGGGCATCACCTATCCCAACGGCCTCAAGCAAAGCATTTACTCGGTGGGCACGCCCATCGACGAAGGCCGCTGCCAGGTGGTGCAGTGGAGCTATCGCAACGACACCGAGGCCGACGTGCCCGCCGCCGACATCATTGCCTTTGACCGTAAGGTGGTCGACGAAGACCGTGTGATCCTTGAGGCCGTCGACAGTGACATCCCCCTCGACACACGCCGGCGCAGCGAGTTTCACATGGAGTCGGACAAGGCCGGGCTGCTGATGCGAAAGAAACTCCTGGATCTGCTGGCGCAGCACGGCGAAACGGAAATCCATCTTTAGAACAGAATCGCCCGGCGTTTTTGACGGACGCGGGGCACGCGTACGGCTGCAAATGAGCGCGGTGGTGCGCGACTGTGCACGACTGAGATCTCGCCTTCATTCCGGGGCGCCCGCGGTTTGGGCATCCCCTCCGGGGATTTCTTAGGTCAAACCCGGAATCCATGGGGTTCGCTGCGCAGGTCCGGAATCACGAATAAACTCCCTGTCCGGCATCTGCAACGTTATCTCTCAGGACCCAACATGACCCACGTTCACGACGCATCTTGCGGCCACAGCCACGGCGGCAATCCCATCGACATCCACGCGCACTTTTATCCGCAGGAATTCTTGCAGGCCATCGCCAAGGCGGGCCCTGGCAGCGGCGCCACTTACAAGGAAATCCCCGGCAAGGGCCCGACGCTGATCGTCGATGAAATCACGCTGCCGCCGTTGCAGCCGCAGTTCATCGACATGGACGCGCGTCTCGAGGCGATGGAGAAGCAGGGTGTCTCGGTGCATGCGCTGTCGCTGTCGCTGCCGATGACCGACTGGGCCAAGCGCGCTTTTGCGCAGGAGCTGTGCGAGATCTACAACGACACCGCCGGCGCGGCCTGCATCAAGCACGCCGGCAAACTGATTAACTTTGCCACGCTGCCGATGAGCGAACCGGATCTGGCGGTGCGCGAGCTCGAGCGCGTGGCCAAGCTGCCCTCGACGCGCGGCGTCTATCTCTCGACGCAAATCTGCGGTCTCGACCTGTCGGATGAAAAATTCTTTCCGGTCTATGAGGCTATTGAGGCAAGTGGGCTGCCGATATTTTTGCATCCCAGCCACGTCATCGGCCACGAGCGCCTCTCCAAGTTCTACCTGCACAACCTGCTGGGCAATCCCTTCGAGACGGCGATTGCCGCCGGTCACCTGATATTCGGCGGCGTGCTCGACCGCTTTCCAAAACTCACCTGGGTGTTGCCGCACGCCGGCGGCGCGTTTCCGTACCTGATCGGCCGCCTGCAGCGCGGCTATGACAAGCGGCGCGAGCCCTACGGTTGCAGCCTCGGCCCGATGGAATACCTGCGGCGCTTTTATTACGACACCATCACCTACGCCGACCAGCCGCTGCAATACCTCAAGGACCTGGTCGGTGCCGACCGCATCATGATGGGCAGCGACTACTGCTTCCCCATCGCCTACGAGAAACCGGTCGAGGTGGTTACCGCCCACCCCGGCTTTAACGCCGAAGAACAGACGTTGGTGCTTGAGGGGAATGCAAGGCGGTTGCTGAAGCTGTAATCGATTTCCCGCCTTCGGAATCAGGACGTCATTTCGGGGCGCCCGGGGTTTGGGCGTCCCCTCCGGGGATTTCTCAGGTCAAACCCGGAATCCATGGGGTTTCTCGCACAGTACTAAAACTACTTCACCGCCTTCGAAATCGTCCACAGGTAAATAACCCGCTCGCGGTCGGTGGCCTTGATGTCCACGCGCTGCTCGGGCGGCCAGTCGCCCATGGTGTGCATGTGCGAGACCACGCGCGATCCGACGGCCAGGTCACGCCACAACGTGGGGCGCAGTTTGAGGTTGATCTCGGGCCACAAGAACAACATCACCACCGTGGCATCGCGAAAATCAGTCTTGAACAAATCCTGCGTCAAAAATTTGATGCGATCGCCGACACCGGCTTTTTTGGCGTTGTTGCGCGCAAGCGCCATCAAGTGCGGATCAATCTCCACGCACACCCCGCGCGCGCCGCGCTCCTTGACCGCCGCAATCACAATGCGCCCATCGCCGCACCCCAGGTCATAGACCACATCGGTTGCGCCCACCTTGGCGAGGTTAAGCATCGCCACCACCACCTCGTCGTTGGTCGGCTGGTAGGGCACATCGGGCGTTCGCTCGGGCTTGGCGAGGGGCTGCGCCTGAGCAAGAGCGGCGCAACATATAAATACAACGGCGAAGGCCCCGCGCATTCGGCAGGCGAGGGATGCGCCACTGCGCGAATACGTCATCAGGCGCGCGATTTTCGCGAATGTCTTGGCATAGGTTGTGCCGGCTTTTTTGCAGCCATTGCTTCGGCTAATACGGCCTCCGCCGAATCAAACTCGCGTTCTCGCGCGGGAGAATAAAGCTCCGTTAGCAGCGGCGCGCCAAGATCCTTTTTCTTTAATCCGGATAGCGTTGATTTGCGCGTCCGTGCGAGCGCAGACATGCCCGCCGTGAGTTCGGCATACAGATTGCGCTTTGCACTACGGCGCGGCTTGGTGTTGGTGCTCATGAGTAAATCGCGTATTTTAGACGCGCATTCTATTTTTTTGAGGCGACTTGGTAACCGTAACCACGTGGGTACCGATTGTCAACTCGCCATCGGGCCATCCGCCCCGGGCTGCCCGTGTTTGACCATAGTCACGCGACGCGTTACTATGCGCTCATGGCAATCAAGTCTTTCAAGTGCGCCGATACCGAAAAGCTCTTCAATCGCGTACCGGTCGCGCGCTTTGCCAATATTGCGAATGTTGCGCGGCGTAAGCTGGAGCAACTCGACTGGGCGGGTGTGATCGGCGACCTTCGAGTGCCCCCGGGTAACCGGCTTGAGGCTTTGCGTGGTGATCGGGCCGGCCAGTACAGCATCCGGATCAACGACCAGTTCCGCATTTGCTTTCGGTGGCAAGAGGGGGCGGAGGATGTGGAAATTGTGGACTACCACTGAGGCTGACCAAGCAAATCAGGCCGCACAGAACAACGAGGACCATGACGATGACAAAAAAGCTCAAATCCATTCCCCCCGGTGAGATCCTGCTTGAGGAGTTTCTCAAGCCGATGGGTATCTCCCAGTACCGGCTGGCGAAAGAAATCGGCGTGCCCGCACAGCGAATCGGTGAGATCGTCGCCGCGCGCCGCAGCATCACCGCCGACACCGACCTGCGGCTGTGCCGGTTTTTCGGGCTTTCGGAAGGTTACTGGCTGCGCGGTCAGGCGCGCTACGACACCGAACGCACCAAAGACGCGCTTGCAAAAACGCTCGCGAAGATCAAACCGTGGCAACCGGAGCCAGCCGCCGCTTGAGAGCCTCGGCCCATAGTCCGCTACGCGCTGTAACGTTTGTTCCCTCTCCCTGGACGGGAGAGGGTTAGGGGTGAAGCCGGGGTTTCGCGAAGCCTGCTTCGCGCCGGCTGAACGGCATCGGCCTACCGGCCGATGTGCGCCCTGCAAGGGAGGGTGAATCTTCGAATGGCGGCGCTGTTGATCTAGAGCCCCCTCTCCCCCTACCCCTCCCCGGTAAGGGGGAGGGGAATGGGGTCACTCCCCCTTGATCCCGCGCTCGTGAATCACCTTGCCCCACTGCGCCGAATCCTTCTTCAAAAATGCCGCCGTCTCGGCTGGCGACAGGCTCGACGGCTCTCCACCCAGGCCCACCAGGCGCTCGCGCATATCGGGTGCGGCCATGGCTTTTACCGACTCGGCATTGAGCCTGTCGACAATCGCCTGCGGTGTGCCGGCGGGGGCGAGCAGGATGTACCAGTTCACTGCAACAAGCTCGGCCATGCCAGCCTCGGCGGCGGTGGGCACGCTGGGCATCGCGCTTGAGCGCTTGGTGTCGAGCACCGCGAGGGCCCGCATGCGACCGTCTTTTACATACGAAGCCGCACTTGAGGCCGCCACGATCACCACATCGGTCTCGCCACCCAGGGCCGCGGTGAGCGCGAGCGTGGCGCTCTTGTAGGGCACGTGCACGATGTCGACTTTAGCCGAGGCCTTCATCAGCTCGGCCGCTAGGTGGTTGCTCGAGCCCACGCCACCCGAACCGTAAGTGAGCTTGCCCGGGTTGGCGCGCGCCAGCGCGAGCAGCTCGGTAAGCGTATTGGCCTTGACCGACGGATGCACCACCAGCACGTTCGGAATCGCCGTTAAGAGCGCCACCGGTACCAGGTCTTTGAGCGGGTCGTAATTCACCTTGTGCAAAAACGGGTTGATCACCAGCGGCGGTGCCGCCATCAGGAGCGTGTAGCCATCGGGCGCCGCCTTGGCCACCGCCTCATGCGCAATATTGCCCCCCGCCCCCAGGCGCTGCTCCACCACCAACTGCTGCCCCAGCGCAGGCGATGCCTTGAACGACAACAAGCGCGCCACCGCATCGGTGCCGCCTGCAAAGGGCAGCAACACGCGAATTGGTTTGGTCGGGTAAGCCTGCGCCAGCACGGCACTGGTAAAGAGCAGGGCGGCGAGGGCGGAGGCTGCGAGTGAAGTGAAGCGGATGAACGTCATATAGATACTTTCGGGGATGCGGGCGGTGAAGTAGCGAAGCGAGAATGCGATAAAGCGACCTTGAGTCGAAGCGCGCTGCATTTTATCAGCACGTTCCCCGCCCCCTCTGCGGGGGGAGAGACAGAGAGAGGCGAAAAGCCCGCATACAAGTCCAGCCTCACCCCACCCCCGTCATTCCGGGACGCAAAGCGGACCCGGAATCCATGGGGTTCGTCGTATGGGATATGTGCAATTCAATGCGGCGCATCCCGACCCCATGGATTCCCGCTTGCGCGGGAATGACGGCGTCTTCGTTCCGGCATTGGTAAATTATTTCGTCATTCCATGCCGCGAAGCGCCCCCTCCGGGGATTTCTTAGGTCAAACCCGCCCACCTCCGGGGACTCCATCGGGGCGGAATCCCTGGGGTTATCACTGCTTCGATAGCTGGAAATGCCCGACTGGCGCGGGTTTCCAGCTATTCGCGCAATTGCACCGCCCGGCCCGTGTCACCCCAAAGCCAAGCTCGCGCGTTAAAAATCCGAAAGCAGCCCCAAACTTGCGCTTATTTAATGTAACTACGATAATCAATGCGGATAACCTTCGACGTCGCCAAAAGCGATCGCAATGCGCGGGAACGCGGATTGCCTTTTGATCGCGCTGCGGATTTTGAATGGACGAATGCGCTCGTGTCTGAAGACGAACGGCACGACTACGGCGAACGCCGGTTTTTGGCCACGGGATATCTTGACGAACGAATTCACGTGCTTTGTTTTGTGCCGGTTCCCGGCGGTATCCGGGTAATCAGCCTCAGGAAAGCCAATATGCGCGAGGTACGAAGATATGAAGAAGCAACGCCCACTGACGAATAAATCCGGTGAGGTGCGCGAGCTCACCGCACGTGACTTCGCGCGCATGCGCCCCGCGCGCGAGGTGCTGCCCAAACTGGTCGGGACTAAGGTGGCAAAAGAAATGCTGCGCTCGCGCGGGCGCCCGCCCAAGGCCCGCCCGAAGGCTCAGGTCACGCTTCGCCTTGACGCAGAAATAATCGAGCATTTCAAGGCGGATGGCGCCGGATGGCAAACGCGAATTAACACTGCGCTAAAGCGAACTGTTGCAAAAGCCCGTTAGCGGACCCTTAATCAAGGGGTACGTGCCATACAGGTACGCGATTCAGTTAATTCGTAAGTGCGACGTATTTTCGTAGCACGTCCTCTCCCCCCTCGCGGGGGAGAGACAGAGAGAGGGGGATGGTCGAAGCGCATTGCTGGTGCGCGTGAGGCACATCCCCCCTCTCCCCAGCCCCCTTGCAGTGCGCGCATCGGCCGGTAGGCCGATGCCGCTGGACAGGGGCGGAGCAGTGCTCCGCGAAACCCCCGCCCAGCCCCTCGCCAGTGGGGAGGGGACAATTCCCCCTACGCAATCCCTAAAATCTTGTGCGTCTGCACGCCAAGCCGCCACTGCGGGTGTGCCTTGCAGTATTCAATGGTCGCGAGCGTGTTGGCGGCCTTGTGGGGGCCGTCCATGGGTTGCAGAAAAAAATGATCGAACGCCAGCCCTTCAAAGCGTTCGGGCTGCGCCTTGGCTTGCGGGTACACGAGCTTGAGTTCGTGGCCGGCTGTGAGCACGATCGGCGCATCGGCCTTGGGGCTGACGCAAATCCAGTCGATGCCCGCAGGTGCGGCCTGGGTGCCGTTGGTCTCGATGGCGATCTCAAAGCCCGCTGCGTGCAGCGCCGCCACCAGCGGCGCATCGAGCTGCAGCAACGGCTCGCCGCCGGTGCATACGACAAACGGTTTGCCAACTTTGTCACTAGTGACGAAGTCGCCACCAGTACTACCCCCCGGCCACTTGGCCGCCACCGCCGCAGCCAGTAACTCGGCCGTGGCGAACTTGCCGCCGCCTTCGCCGTCCGTTCCGACAAAATCCGTGTCGCAAAAGCTGCACACCGCGCCGGCGCGGTCGCGCTCAAGGCCGCTCCAGAGGTTGCAGCCTGCGAAGCGGCAGAACACCGCCGGGCGGCCCGTTTGCGCGCCTTCGCAGGTGGGATGTAAAAGTCCTCGTCGCGTTGCGCTAGTTCGCCGGCCGCAAGCTCCTGTCGATCCTTACCAAGAATTTGGTATTGACCGGATATGCCATCTTCCAGCCGGACCATCGGATTGCTTGCTGGGTTTAATAGCAAGGCCTGACCAAGCCAAGCGCCGCCGCTCAGCCTCGGCTGTGGCGGGCGCCACCCTAGGCGCAGGGCGCCCTGCGCCTCATCGGGAAGCATCTCCGCCAACCTGTCTCGGGATCTGGTGCTTATCGAGGCAATAGCAAACATTTGCCATTCCATCAATACTTCGGGGCTCGATACTGTTGTCCACTGCAAGCCCAAGTGCACCAATTGCTTCTCTAATTCGGGTCCGTGTGTCTTGCGTACTAAAAAGCAAATTGGACCGGATGAATAGTATTCCCCGTCTGATGCCATATTGCCCCACGCATCTGGGAAAAGAACCAACCATCCCACCCCAAAGGATCGACCAATTTTGGATTGGGCAAATGCGCTGTTTCGCTTGGCAAGCGAAATAAGGGACTGGATCGTGACGATCCCACCGGGACATTTCCACAGCATTGAATAGACATCGCGTGGTCGATCGAACGTCGATTTTTCATCTGAGCGTAGGGACTTGAATCCGAATTCATCAGCGAGGAGGAATAGCTCCGGATGCTGTGGATCGGATATATCTACTTGGAGCCGGAATCGACCGCTCGTGCCTAAATGATCTTCCTCGGCTTCCGTTGTGATATCAAGGACAGCCCCCCAGAATGGGCTGTCGTAGGCCTCTTCTTTGCGAGCGCTAACCGCAAGTTTTCGAAAAAACTCGAACTCATCCCGAAAATTGCTACTGAACCGTGAGATTCGTTTATAGATGGATCCGACAACATTCGCGAACGTGGACTGGCTATCTAGCTTATCGTCACGCAGTATCACTCGCAGTAGCTTCTCGTCCCTATACGTAGGGAAAGCGATTCTCTTCGAGTGTCCGATAATCGTTTCGCTTTGGGGGTCAGGCAAGAGTAAGGTCGCGCAATCTTCCTTTTTCTGTGCCCGTTGACTGCTCCAATTAGCGACATGCAGCCAGATTTTCGGTAAGTCGCTGAAGCTGTATGTCCCGATATCGACGGGAGCAACTAGCGCTGCAAACCGGCTCCGAAAATTGCCCTCGGTGTAAGTGTTGTCGTCGGCGCTCGCCGCTAGCAAGGATAAGTACAGGGCTGCGAATGTGGGGGGAATCCCTTCCCGGGTCGTTTGCGCTACGATCTTTCCAGACCAAGTAAAGAGCGCACGAATCGCGGCAGGATCCCTACCAAATGCCGCAATGAAAAGGCGTTTCGACGCCTCCTTATCAGGGTCGCCGGTAATCTCAACGAATAGCTTCCCCGTCGTATCAATCCTACTTAGGGTGGCGTTCGCACGAGAAGCGCGAAGGAATACGGCATTTACTAATGCCGCGTTCCAGTCAGCAAGCGTCCAGGCATTGGTTTTCAATCCCACTGCACTCCTTTGACGCGTGAAGAGTCCAAATGGCTCCCTACGGCTTGTGACACTAGGGACCCTGAAGCTCACTCAGTGAGCCTCCCGCAGTAATTTATGCGCCAAAACATGGAATCTGTTTTACGAATTGCGACCAAACAACCTTTCCCTGCTGGTAAGCCAGCTAAGTATATTTAGATAGGCTGTTCAATTTGGATCAAATGCCGCGATGTTTGCTCCAGAAGAATTTCTAGCGGACATATTGGGACAATATTGTTGCGCGATTAGTCGAGAGCTATTTTTATTCGCGTTCGCTTGGATATTTCGATGCATTTCCTTTCATTTTGTCCCTCACCGCTTTATCCATATCCACCCCCAACACACCCGCCATCCGCACCAGGTAAAGCATCACATCCGCCATCTCTTCCTGTATGCGCATCGCCAGCACCGGGTCTTTCATGGCGTCGCGCGACTGCGCTTCGGTGAGCCATTGAAATAGTTCAACCAGTTCGCCCACTTCGCCGGTCAGGGCCATGGCGAGGTTTTTGGGAGAATGGAATTGTTCCCAGTCGCGAGCCTTGGCAAATTCTTCCAGGGCGCGTTCGAGGGCGGCGGTGTCGATCAGGCGGGTCACTTCACTCCCAAGTGGCTCGTGGTGGGGCCATGCTTTGGCATGGTTGGTGTGAGGGGCAGGATAGCATTGAGGGGAGGGGGTTTGGAGGGATAGGCCGGAAGATTTGGGGTGGGTGGACTTTGGTCGCTGTTCTTGGCTTTCACCCTCCCTTGCAGGGCGCACATCGGCCGTTAGGCCGATGCCGCTCATCCGGCGCGGAGCTTCGCTCCACGAAACCCCGGCTTCGCCCCTGGCCCTCTCCCGTCGAGGGAGAGGGGATACGTTGCGGGGCTGGTGGTGGGGTAATCGGCTGGAAAGCCGCATCAGACGGGCGTTTCCAGCTGGTATGCCGCGCTCAGCCAAGTTGCGCCAGCATTTCCTGTACGTAGTTGAAGGCGTCGGCGTCTTCTGCGGGCGCCGGGGCGGGCGGCGGCGATGGCAGGGCCGCGGGGTCGGGGTGTGCTTCCAGGCACCAGAGTTCGGTGTAGCGGCGGGCGGCTTCGTCTGCGAGGCCGTCCATGCCGGGTCCCACTGCCTTGTTGCAGGCGCCACGAAGGCTCTGCGCTTTCCAAGTGCCGTCTTCCAGTGAAATCGAGAGTGTCGCCGCCGGCCGTCCTTTGGCGTTGCGTACCGAAAAAATCCGTTTATCGCCATCCATGCAGGCGGGGCGGTAGCTGTCCACGCAGTGGTGCTGGCGCAGCGCTTCCTGGCGCAGGCCCCAGGCGTCGGTCAGCGGCACCACGGTCCAGGGGCCGATGCGCGTTTCTCCGAGCAATGAGCGCCAGCGCATCGGCTCGAGTTGTGAGGCCTCGGCGGTCTCGGCCCGCCATTGCGCGGCTCGTGCGGCAAGGTAGGCCCAGCCGGCCTTTTGCTGGTTGGTGTCCAAACGGGGCTCGGCGGTTTCCAGCCAGACCACGATGTCAGTGAGCTCGCGCTGCACGAATGCGCGAAAGCTTCCCTGGGCCAGCCGGCGCTCGGCCTCGGCCAATATCGCTTTGAGCACCGGCACGTCAATCGCGACGCCCCGGAAGAATACATGGCCGTGCCGCGCGGGCTTGAAGTAGTCGTGCAAGAAGAGATTGCGCACCGCTTGTGCAAGGGGCGTCTTGCGCCGCAACGATGCAAAAAAACGCAGCCAGAATGTGAGTTCGATGCGGCGGCTGGTGTAGGCGCCTTCCGGGCTTATCCAGTCGCGTATGTGCCTGAAGTCTTTTTCACGGCCGTTGGCAATGAGGCGCCATCCCGCCGGGCTGACTTTTCGCTCTGTGAGCCACTGGCGCATGGCGGAGATCGCTTCGCCGGGGGGGAGTTCCACTTTTTCATCGAGCATGAAGGTGTAAAGCCAGATCAGGCGCGGGTTGTCGTGCTCGATTTGTGCGTAGTTGGCGCGCAGGTCTATGGCGCGGTTGTACTGCCGGTTGTCCACAGATTGGTTGATGTGCCGCGGCCGGCCCTGCCGGCACCACGCGAGCGCCTTTGCGTCCAGGGCCAGCGCGTTGCGCATGGCATAGCGGATGCGCTTCCACCAGGTGCTGCGCCGCACCGCCTGCCAGAAGAGGCGCCGCACCGTGTGGTTCCAGCGTCCGCCGGGCCGGGATTGGTGGATAAGCACCGCGTGCATGGCGCGGTTCCAGCGGTAAAGGTAATGCACGAGCCAGCCGCCGTTGCTAATGAGCGGCGGGTCCACTGCGATGCGGTCGTCCACCTCTTGCATCGTGCCGTCGCGTTGAAGGGCGTTGATGGAGAACACCCCGGTGGTCGCGTGCAGCCTGTAGCAGAGGGTGTCGATGAACCACACCTGCCTTTCCTGGATTTGGTAGTCGCCCTCGTAACCTTCGTCATCGAGTTCGATGACGCGAACAGGCGACGCGAGGCGCGTCACCAGGTCGGTCCACACATCGTCTATAAACTGTTGCAATCGCACCGGGTCAAGACAGCCCGGGTGCGCAGCCATGAATTGCGCCGCGCGCGGCGGGTGCAGGGAGTCACGCAGGAAGCGGTGCGCGGTGTGTTGAGCCTTGCTTTCAATATGGTGTGTGGTCATGCGCCCCCTCCCGCGTCATCCTGCCCGGACAGTACAGGGCAGTATTGCGTGGCGTTGGCTCACTTGGTGAGCCTGTGCCGGATTAATATCTTTTTCATAAGGCCGTCGTCTGGAAACCCGCGCCAGACGGGCGTTTCCAGACGGTGTGCGAATTTAAGTTCGAAGCGCAATGGGTATGGGCTTGAGGCCGAAGAGTACCTCGTGCGGGGTCAGGTAGCCAAGACACTTGCGTGGTCGTTGGTTTAGCTGGTCTGCAATCGATCGGAGTTTGGCTTCGGTTAGCCG
>CAITSH010000395.1 GCA_903895005.1 uncultured Pseudomonadota bacterium | reverse complement strand
CACCGGTGTCGAGCGGCACCGGCGGCATGCCGCCACGCTCAGACCGAAACCAGCTCCCTCACCTTGTCGGTCTCCATGTCTACCCCGAGTCCGGCCTTGACCACCTCGCCGCGAGATATCACCACGTAGTGGTCGGCAAGCGACCGGGCAAAGTCGTAATACTGTTCGACCAGCAGGATGGCCATGCTGCCCTCGTCGGCAAGGGTTCGGATCGCGCGCTCGATGTCCTTGATGATCGAAGGCTGTATGCCCTCGGTCGGCTCGTCGAGAATCAATACTTTCGGACGCATCGCCAGCGCCCGGCCGATGGCCAGTTGCTGCTGCTGGCCGCCTGACAAGTCGCCGCCGCGACGGCGCAGCATGTCCTTCAACACCGGGAACATCTCGAAAATCCGCGGCGACAGCTCTTCACCGGGAGGCCGGCCGGCCAGCCCCATGAGCAGGTTCTCCTCCACGGTCAATCGTGGAAAAATCTCCCGACCCTGCGGCATATAGGCAATGCCCCGCCGCGCGCGCACATCGGGCGCGAGACGGCTGATGTCCTCACCCTCAAACACGATTCGTGCCCGGGTTGTTGCTGGTCGCTAGCGCCTTGACACCGGCGAAGCGCGCAGCCATATCGGCACTCTTTAATTTAAGCGTCGCCTGCGCCAGCAGCAACCAGCAATTCGCAGGCCACCCGCGTGGCGAAATGGGTACCACTGCTGATTGAACGTTGATTTCACACAATCACATTGCATCGAAGGGTTAACGACGAGGGTCGAGGCACCACACAGAGGCCACACATTAGGTGCGCGCACCTTATTCGTGCAGCTTTTAACGTCGCCGGATCAGCGCGCACGGTTTGGAGTCGCGACGAATGTCGTTCGCCCAATAAGACCATCTCGCGCATGCTTCTTGCTGCCCTTGAACACGAACCAATAACAGCTGCTGTAAGCTTGAAGCCGCCAGACAACTTCTCCTGATAGCGAATTAAATCCCATGGAACTGACCCCGCGCGAGCGCGACAAGCTGCTCATATTCACCGCCTCATTGCTCGCAGAACGTCGCAAGGCGCGCGGGCTCAAGCTCAACTACCCCGAAGCCGTGGCACTGATCAGCGCCGCCATCATGGAGGGCGCCCGCGACGGCCGCAGCGTGGCCGAGTTGATGAACGAGGGCACAAAAATCCTCAAGCGCGCCGACGTCATGGAGGGCGTGCCGGAAATGATCCCGGAAATCCAGGTCGAGGCGACCTTCCCCGACGGCACCAAGCTGGTCACCGTCCACCATCCCATTCCCTGAGCGGAGCACCGATGATTCCAGGTGAATACGACATCCGCGACGGCGACATCGAGCTCAACACCGGCCGTGCGACACTTACAATCAAAGTCGCCAACAGCGGCGACCGACCCGTGCAGATCGGCTCGCATTACCACTTCAGCGAAGCCAACCCCGCGCTCAAGTTCGATCGGGACGCCGCGTACGGCATGCGACTCAATATCACCGCCGGCACCGCGGTGCGCTTTGAACCAGGACAGGAGCGCACCATAGAACTGGTCGCGCTCGCCGGTGACCGAAAAGTTTACGGCTTCAACGCGAAGGTGATGGGGAAGCTAAAGAAATGAAAATTTCCCGCAAAGCATATGCAGAAATGTTTGGCCCGACGACTGGAGACCGCATCCGCCTGGCCGACAGCGAACTCTGGATTGAAATCGAAAAGGACTTCACGATCTACGGCGAGGAGGTGAAGTTCGGCGGCGGCAAGGTCATACGCGACGGCATGGGCCAGTCGCAGCGCGCGCACAAGGACGTCATGGACACGGTCATCACCAACGCCGTGATCCTCGACCACTGGGGCATCGTCAAGGCCGACATCGGCCTCAAGGACGGGCGCATCGCCGCCATCGGCAAGGCCGGCAATCCCGACATCCAGCCCGGCATCACCATGGCCATAGGCGGAGCGACCGAAATCATCGCCGGCGAGGGCCTCATCGTCACCGCCGGCGGCATAGACACCCACATCCACTTCATCTGCCCGCAGCAAATCGAAGAGGCGCTGATGTCCGGTGTCACCACGATGCTGGGCGGCGGAACCGGTCCGGCGGTGGGCACGGCGGCAACCACCTGCACGCCCGGCCCCTGGCATATCCGCTCCATGTTGTCGGCGGCCGAGGCGTTCCCGATGAACCTGGGCTTCATGGGCAAGGGCAATGTCAGTCTTCCCATTCCGCTCAACGAGCAAATCGAGGCGGGCGCCATCGGGCTCAAACTGCACGAAGACTGGGGCACCACACCCGCGGCCATCGACAACTGCCTGTCGGTCGCAGACAAGTACGACGTGCAGGTGGCGATCCACACCGACACGCTCAACGAAGCAGGTTTCCTCGAACACACCCTCGCCGCCTTCAAGGGCCGCGCCATCCATACCTTCCATACCGAGGGCGCCGGAGGCGGCCATGCGCCGGACATCATCGCCGCGGTGGGCGAAGCCAACGTGCTGCCTTCGTCGACCAACCCGACGCGGCCTTACACCGTCAACACACTCGACGAGCATCTGGACATGCTGATGGTCTGCCATCACCTTGACCCGGCCATCGCTGAGGACATCGCCTTCGCCGAATCGCGCATCCGGCGCGAGACCATCGCCGCTGAAGACATCCTGCACGACCTGGGTGCCATCTCGATGATGAGCTCGGACAGCCAGGCCATGGGCCGCGTCGGCGAAGTCATCATGCGCACCTGGCAGACCGCGCACAAGATGAAAACCCAGCGCGGGGCGTTGAAGGGAGATCCGGCCAAAGCGGATAACTTCAGGGCCAAGCGCTATATCGCCAAGTACACGATCAACCCGGCCATCACCCACGGCATATCGCATGTGGTGGGCTCGCTCGAAGTCGGCAAGATCGCCGACATCGTATTGTGGAAACCGGCGTTTTTTGGTGCGAAGCCGGCGATGATCCTGAAGGGCGGCATGATCGCCGCCGCGCCGATGGGAGACCCTAACGCATCGATCCCGACCCCCCAGCCGGTGCACTACCGCTATATGTTTGGCGCCTACGGCGGCGGACTGAAGACTTCGATGACCTTTGTGTCACAGGCCGCGCTCGATGCCGGCGTAGGCGCCCTGCTCGACCTGAAAAAGCCGCTCATCGCCGTGCAGAACACGCGCAACATCAGAAAAAAAGACATGGTGCATAACAACGCCACACCGAAAATGCAGGTCGACTCCGAGACCTATGAAGTGCGCGCCGACGGTGAGCTGCTGGTGTGCGAGCCGGCAAAAGTGTTGCCGATGGCGCAACGCTACTTCCTGTTCTGAACATGCTTACCCTGAACAGAAAAGCCGAAGGCGTACCGCCTGCGGATGCCGCCCGCCTTGAGCTGGTGCTCCCCTACGAGCTACGCGAAAAAAGCCGGCTGCGCGCGACCATGAGCAACGGCGAGGAAGCTGCGCTGCTGCTGCCTCGCGGCACTGTCTTGCGCGGCGGCGACATGCTGGCCGGCGACGACGGCCGCGTCGTCAAAATCGTCGCCGCGCCGGAGGCCATTTACCGGGTCGAATGCCACGACGCCGACGAATTCGCGCGCTGCGCCTACCACCTGGGCAACCGGCACACACCGGTGCAAATCATCGGTGACGTCGACGGCCATTACACGCTGCGCATGCGCGAGGACAAGGTGCTCGCCGACATGCTCGAAGGCCTGGGCGCGCACGTCACGCAGGAACATGCGCCTTTCGAGCCTGAGTCCGGGGCGTATGGTCACGGAAGCGGTGGCGGTGGCCACCACCACCACGGCGATGAAATGCACGACCACGCGCACGCACCGCGCATCCACAGCGCAGTCAAGGACTGAGTCCGTGTCCACCAGCTTGTTGGAGCTGCTGCGCCTCACCAGCACCACGCTGCCTGTGGGCGCATACAGTTATTCGCAGGGATTGGAATCCGCCATCGAGGCCGGCATCGTGCACGATGCGGGCTCGGCTGAAAACTGGATCGCCGATTGCCTGCAGCACTCCATCGAAAAACTCGAAGCGCCGGTCATGCTGCGCCTGCATCGCGGCTGGTCTGCTGGCGATGAAAATACAATCGCCAACTGGAGCGAATACTTTCTCGCCTCGCGCGACAGCGCCGAGTTTCGCGCCGAAACCATACAGATGGGCTACTCGCTGCGTCGCCTGCTGCTCGACATGGAGACCGGCGATGAGGCACAACGCGCTGCGCTCGCGGCGATTGACGACATCCCCTTCCCGGCCGCCTGGAGTTATGCCGCGGTGCAGGGCGGCGTTGATGAACACACCGCCGCGCTAGGCTATCTTTTTTCATGGGCTGAGAACCAGGTGCTCGCTGCCCTCAAGGCGGTGCCACTCGGCCAGGTCTCAGGCCAGCGCCTGATGCGCTCGCTGGCACCGCAAATCGAAAGCGCCGCGCAGTTTGCGCTGGGGCTGGCAGATGAGGACATTTCCAACTGGACGCCGGGCCTGTCGCTATTGAGCATGCAGCACGAAATCCAGTACAGCCGTATTTTCAGGTCGTAATTCACTTTCGGAACCACCATGAACCATCCCTCACCCCGCGGCATCGCGCCGCAAACCGCACAACACAATCCCCTGCGTGTCACAGATTCACGCGCCAACCCTTTACGGGTTGGCATCGGCGGCCCAGTCGGCTCGGGCAAGACCGCGTTATGCGAGGCCTTGTGCAAAAAAATGCGCGAGGACTACGACATGGCCGTAGTCACCAACGACATCTACACCAAGGAGGACATGGAAATTCTCCTGCGCGCCAAGGCGCTGCCGGCCGAGCGTATCCTCGGCGTGGAAACCGGCGGCTGCCCCCACACCGCGATACGCGAGGACGCCTCAATCAACCTCGAAGCCATCGCCCGCCTCGTCGCCGACTTCCCGAAACTCGACCTGATCCTGGTCGAGTCGGGAGGTGACAACCTCGCCGCTACCTTCAGCCCGGAGCTGTCGGACCTCACGCTGTACGTCATCGACGTCGCCGGCGGCGAAAAAATTCCGCGCAAGGGCGGCCCGGGCATCACCCGCTCCGACCTCCTGATCATCAACAAGACCGACCTCGCACCGCATGTCGGCGCCTCGCTCGAAGTAATGGCACGCGACGCCAAAAAGCAGCGCGGCGAACGTCCTTTTTTCTTCACCAACCTCAAGGCCGGCGAGGGCGTCGATGACATCGTCAAGTTCATCCGCGAACGCGGCCTGCTCGATGAAGTGAAAAAAACCACCGCATGATCGAGACGCAATCAGGTTTTCTATCAGGATTGCAATCGGGCCTGCTGTCGCTGTTCGGCCTTACTTTTTTGCTCGGCCTGCGCCACGGCCTCGACCCTGATCACCTCGCCGCAATAGACAACCTGACGCGCTACAACGCCCAACGCGCACCGGTGCTCGCGCGCTGGTGCGGCGCCCTGTTCTCGCTGAGCCACGGCGCGGCGGTAACCGCAGTCGCCGTAACGCTGGCTGCGCTGTCGGCGTCGGACGCCCTGCCGGAGTGGCTGGACGACGCGGGACAGATCATTGCCATCGTGTTCCTCCTCGCGATCGGTCTAGTCAACCTGCGTGCCAGCCTGGGTACCGCTCCAGCACCGGTGGGCACGCTGGGCTGGCTCGCACCGCGCCTTTTGCATCGCGCCACTTCAGTTTCGCATCCAATGCTGATTTCGCTGATCGGCGTCGCATTTGCAGTGTCCATGGACACCATGAGCCAGGCCGCACTCTTTTCGGTTGCGGTCCAGGGTAAATTTGCATGGACCATCGCGGGCCTGCTCGGCCTCACCTTCACCGCAGGCATGCTCGCAACTGATACCGCCTGCGGCTGGTGGGTATCGCGCATGCTGCGATCGGGCCAGGCTCGCAATCTGTCACGTGCATTGACGCTGACCATCGCGCTACTGAGCCTGGCCGTGGCGACCGCCGGGATCGCGAGGATGTTCTCGCATGAACTGACGCACTGGTATGACGGGCATACCCTTGAGGTCGGCATGGCGACGCTGTTGCTACTGGCAGGGGTGTACCTGGCGGGCGCGAGGGCACATCGGACCTGAGTCCGGTTATTTCCGCTCTGCGAGCCTGGTGTTTCTCTTGGTTTGGGCAGTTTCGCCCCCTTTCGGGGGGCGAGTTACCTTTCTTGCTTCGCCAAGAAAGGTAACCCAAAGAAGGCGACCCCCGACACCGCCCCTTCGGGGTTCCCTCGGATGCTCGGAGAAGCGGGCCGGTCCCTGAACTCGGCCCTACGGGCCTCAAACAACGGGACCGGACT
>CAITSH010000394.1 GCA_903895005.1 uncultured Pseudomonadota bacterium | reverse complement strand
GTCAGCACCCAGGTATCCTTGCTCGAGCCACCGCGCTGCATCGAGATGACCCGCGCATTGGAAACCGCCGACACACGCGCCAGGCCACCTGGCATCACGACGTGGCCGGTCGGCGTGGCGACGACGAAAACCCGCAGACCGCGTTTGTGGTGCTGCCGCACCCACAGGACCACGAGTGGGTCGCGCTCGGGTCGAGGCGGTAGACGTCCTTGCGCCCGCCCTCCAGCCCCACGTTGGGCGCCGGCGAAGCCGTGCCTTTTTGCGACAGGATGCGCGCCTCCTCGTAATGCGGATGGATCGGGTGCGACCAGGAGCCGCCGCCGTTCTTGTGCACCCAGACCTCGGCGCTGCCCTCCTTGATCTCGTAGGGCGCCTCGAAGCGGTCGTAGAAGGTGCCGTTGGCGCTCCAGGCCCCGCCCGATTTGCCCCACACCCATTCCTTGCGCCGCGACTTGGACACATCCACCGCATCGGGCAGGGGCCGCAACAACGTGCCCGGCCTGAGCAAGGCCTCGACCGAGGTGCTGTTGTCGGTGAGATTGGGGCGCGCCGCCTCGACCACGAACTTGAGAAAGTCCATGCCCTGCCCGGTGGGCAGCAGCTTGCCGTTCGGACCATTGCCGCTGGTCTGCTCGGCGCGGTTGCTCATGAACAGCTCGGTGCCGGGCTTGAACTTGGAGAAATCGACAATGATGTCAAAGCGCTCGCCCGGCGACTGCTTGAAACTTTGCACCTGTTGCGCCGCCGGCAGCAGGTTGCCGTCGGTGGCAATCACCGTGAACGGCAGGTAGGTGCTTGAATTGGCGTTCTGGCGCAGCCACCACCACATAAAGCGCGACGGGCCGCCCATATAAAGCCGGAAGCGGTAGCGGCGCGGCTGCACGCGCATGACCGGCTGGATGGTGCCGTTGACCGTGCAGGTGTCGCCGATGGCGCCGTCAAAACACGACAGCGGGAAAAAATCCACGCCATCGGGGTCGAACTGGCGGTCATGGAACACCAGCGGCATATCGAACTCATGCGCGAAGCTGGCCGCGTCCTGTGAATGGCTCGGAAAGCGCACGCCGGTCGTACCGGCACGGGTTTCGTCACCGGTGTCCACCTCGTCGTAGATCACATTCACGCCAAACATGCCGGCGTAGACGTTTTGCGCGGTGAAATCGAGCTTGTGATCGTGGTACCACATCGAGCCAAGCGCCTCGCGGTAATCACCACGCACCCCTTCCCCGGGCGAGACATAGCCCTGGTTGATGCCGGCATACAGGTTGGGGTAGTGGTAGTCCCAGAAACCGCCCGAGTAGTTGTAGTACAGCGGGCCGCCGTCACTCTCCGAGGGTGAATGGCTGTTGTGCATGTGCGTGCTCAGCGTCGGCGTGGCAAAGCCAAGCGCGCTCACCTGGTCGGCGCCGCCTGCGTCGGGCAGGTCGTTGTGGATGCGCACCAGGTGCGAACGGCCGTAGCGCGTGCGGAACACCGGGCCCGGTGCGATCGAGGGCGCATTGCCGCCCAGCGGCCGGGCAGAGACATCAAAGCCCGGCGGCGCAAACCCCCAGGCCGTCTGCCCGGCGGCACCGGCGGGCATGTCGCTGTGCCAGACGTGCCGGTGCTGCGTCGCGCGAAGCTCATAAAACTCCTGCGGCGGCGCATACAGCCTGGAGGCCGGATCCACCCAGGCCTGGTGCGCCAGATCGGCATAAGGCGTGGCCGTCGCCAGATCCGGGTGCTCCTGCAAAACGCGCAGCTTCGAATCCTTGCTGCCGGCCACAGGCCGCGGTCCGGGGCGGCCGCCGCTCACGCCGTCTATGCCCGCAGCCAGCGGGGTCATCTCGTGCAGCCGCTGCAACGGGTCCTTGAAGGGCCTCACCTTCGGGCTGAAGATTTCCTTGCCCGGAATCGGGCAGGCGCCCGCGGCAGAGGCGGCGCGCAGGCTCAGCCCCTGGATCGGCAACAACATGCCCGAGGTCGCACTCAGCACACCCAGCTTGAGCAGGTTGCGTCGGTTCAGCCCCGAGCGCACCAGCTCGCGCTGGACGTCCATGGTGCGTTTGATCAATTTCCGGTCCATGACTTTGGCTCCTTCTGTTCGATGGCCCGGTGCGGATCGACCGGGCTTTTAGTTCACTGCACGCATCGGGCGCTCACCATTGCGCTGGCCCGATACGGGCTTTTGATAGCCAACTAGTTGCACGATTGGTGCCAACGCGGGCCGGTACGTGACTATTTATGCAAGCGCATGAAAGGGCTGAAAAAAATAATCACCCTCCCGCCACACCAAGCCGCCAAAGGATTGGACTTAGGAAAAAATTGGGGCATTTCACCCAATCGCACCCAATCGCACCCAATTTTTCCGATATCTGACTGGCAAAAAATACGGTGCCGGTTATGCGGCATCGGCCTGTCGATGTGCAACCTGCAAGGGGGGAAGGCATGCACGCGCGCCCCGCCGCGCCCGGCACAAGCACCCGCAAACCCGCGCCAGGCGGCCCTTTCCAGCCATCACCAAAAAAAAGCCCCGGGGTCCGAAGACCGCGGGGCGTTTTGGGGTTGACGATTAGCTTGTTGCGGATGCTGCGTTGCTTGTTCTTTGTACGCCTCAGCTTTTGCCGCTCACACTGCTTTGTCCATCCTTGATTATCACTGCCTGAACCACCCGATGCTTACTGCACCGTTGTCTGTGTGCAACCGCCGAAGGTCGGCGAGTACACATAGACCGTCGAGGGGCGTACCGCCTGCGCCGTCGCGCCGAAGGCCCAGGCGCCGTTGGCAGCGACCGTGGTGCTGGCGATACGCGTGCCGGCGCTCGGGTTGTTGCAACCCTGCGTCCCGGTGGCGGCATTGGGCACATACAGGCCGATGGTCTGGCCCTGCGCCGTGGACGAGGTGCCGGTGGCGTCAAGCGTACCGAGCTGCCCGGCTTTTTTCGGCGCGGTCCAGCGGGCACGGGTGATGATCAGCGCTTCGGCGGCAGCCACCGTCACCGTCACCACAGCCGGGTCGGCAGCCACGCCGTTACGATCGGTGAAGGTGTAGCCCATGCTCCAGTTGCCGCCACTGGGCGCCTTGAACACCAGGCCGCCCGCCGCATTAAAGGTCGCGGCATTGGCGGCACACAAACCCGTGGTCAGGTTGCACGGCGACTGCGTCATGCGCAAGCTCGCAAGGTCAACACCGGCCGGCGCAAAGTCATTGGCAAGCACATTAAAGGTCGAGGCCACGTTCGCCACGGCGGTCTTGCCAAGGTCATCAATTGCATCGGGCCGGCCGGCGAGCGTGCCCACGTTCACCGTCACCTGGGCGCGCGCCGCTCCGGACACGGTGTTGGCCTGGTACCAGAACACATCCGACAGGCCGCCAAGATTAAGGCGCGGCGCATAGGTCACAGTGTTGTCCGGGTTGATCGTCAGCCGCGCACCCGAAGCGGTGCAACTGGGCGAGGCGGTGTTGGCAACGCAGGCGGTTGCCGCCGAGGGCACGCCGCAGGTGCCGCCGGTGGCGGCGGTGCAAATCTGCAGCGCCGGTGTGGCCGACACGCCGATATCATTGGCCAGCACGGGCACAGTCACCGACGTGTTTATGGCGGTCGAGGCCACGTCCAGCTGCAGGATCGCCGTGCCGGTGGCCGCGCCCGAATACATCACCGGCTGCGAATCACGCCCGCCGTTGGACGAGCTCACCGTGACACTGCGCGGCGGAACAATCACGTTCGGGATCACCGCGCTCATCACCGCAAACTTTTCGCCGGCAATGGTCTTGAGTTTGAAGTCTATGCGCGCGCCGCTTGCATCCGTGCGCGGCAGGCCGTAGGGGTCTATGGTCAGGCAGGGCATCGCGCAGTCGGCATTATCCGCAGTCTGCGTCGCCGGCGTCATCGCCGACAGCAGCGCGCCCGATTCGGCTGTCACGGTGAGGGTCTTTTGAAAGCTGTCCCACGTCGCCTGCGAAATACGCAGCTCATCCACCAGCGGTATGTTGAGCACCGTCGCCGGCGTGTCGCTGATGATGCGCACCCGCGCGCTGGTCGCCGCCGGCTTGCTCAGCCCGGTGGCGGGCACTCCGGACTGCTTCGCCGCCGTGGTGCCCTGGAAAAATTCAAACTTCGGCTGCGCACCCGCACTACCGGTCAGGGCCGCGCGGGACATCGCCAGTTCGGCGGTCTGCATCGTCGGCGCGGCGGCATCGCCGGAGAACAGGCTCATCCCCACCGCCGGGGTCAAACCGCCGATCTTCTGCTGCACTGTCGCCCACACGCCCACCTGAAAACCATCAGGCGCAGCGCCGGCCACCGAAGCCACCGCCTTGTAGGTGGCGCGGTCGATCTGCGCCACACCGGGAATGACGCCTTCGAAATAGCGCCCGAACAACTGGAAGCCGGTGGTGGTATAGACCGCCTCGGTGGTCGCGCAGTTTCCGGTGGCCACGCCCGGTCCTTCGACCAGAACGTAGTTGGCAAAAGGCATCGCCTTGATTTCGGCCGGGATCCACGCCTTGGTGCTGGCGCGCAGCGGGTTGGGCAGGTCACTGCCCGTGACCGGTGTGCCCGCCGCGTTGTAGTCAGAAATATATTTTTTGCCGTCAGGCCCGATGAAGGGTGCCTTCACCACACCGCCGGGCGTGGCCGACCACTGCAGGAAAGGACCCGTGGTGCCGGCGAGCGGGCCATCGAAGCTGCCAATGCCGACGTCAGAAGTCTGGAACATTCGGCTGGCCGCAGAGCCAAGAAACGTTTGCGGCGCGTTGTTCGGCGTGTAATAGGTGTAGCTGCCGCTGCAGGCAAGATTATCCTGCCGGACGCGCCAGCGGTTAAAGGTGATCTGCGCCCCGGGCGTGGGGGTGCCGGTGGCAAACGACGCTTCCAGGCCCATGTTGACCACCAGCCTGCCGGCGCCTGAAATGGGCAGTCCGGTCTTTTTGTCGATACCCGCGGTATTGAGCGTCACCGCCGCCAGGGTATAAAAATGCTCGGTCGACCAGTTGGCCGGAAACAGCTCGGGCACCGTCTGCACGCCGTTGGGCACAGGCCCCGGCAGCACCGCACAGCCGCCGGCGGCGAGCACCGTGGCATCGAGGTTGACGCACAACTCCAGGGGCACACCGCTCTTGTCCAGGTACCAGGCCGGAAAGCCGTTGGCCGGATCAACCGGGCCGGCGCGATCGAGCACGGCAAAGGCCGGGGGCACAAGGCCGATGGCGGCGATTGCCAGCGCGATGGTTTTAACAAGACGGGAGTGCATGTTCAAATTCCTTCTTGGATGGTTTGTAACACCCCGCAGCACAAACCGCGCGAGGGTGATGCTGTTCACGTTCGGCCCGGTGCCCGACACAGGCAGCCCGGACGTCAAATCGTCTTCACACCGAATGCTACGAATAGCGCGCACCTGCGTCAGTCACGTCCTTGTGGCGCTGATGTAACCGTGGGTAACCGCCACAATGCATCGTCACGCTGCGCGCCTGCGTTCGCGCATCGCCTGCAAATGCGCGCCAGGCGGGCATTTCAAGTCATTTACAAACGACACCAACAAACAACAGACCCCGGGGGGCCAGAAGACCGTGGTGCCGGCAATCGTGGTGCGAGGTAAAGATTCACTGAGCAGATGGGTTGAAACACCTGCTCACTGCATCCTCATCGTGAGGCTTGGCCGCGGCGGCGCTTGCCTGCCGCTGCGGTCTTGCCCGTCATCAGAGGTGTTTCCCCCCGGCCGCCACTGACTGCGCGAACGGGGGGTAGCACCCTTGCTGCAAACTGCTACTTAAACCACTACTACTCGTGTTACGTGTTACTTGTTACTTGTTACTTGTTACTTAGCGCACCGTGCCCTGAACGCAAGCCTTGTAGACAGGCGAGTATGCGTAGACGGTCGAAGGGCGCGTCGTCAGTGCCGTGGCACCGAATACCCAGGCTCCAGCCGCCACCGTGGTGCTGGCGATCCTCGTGCCAGCCGTCGGGTTATCGCAGCCGTTCGGACCGGTGGCCGCGTTCGGCAGGTACAGGTTGATCACCTGCCCCAGATTGACCGTCGAGGTGCCGTTACCAGCAAGGGTGCCGAGCAGGCCGGCCTTCTTCGGCGCGGTCCACAAGAAGCGGGTCGCCGTCAGTGCTTCACCGGCAATCACGTTCACCGTCACGACTGCGGGGTCGGCCAACACGCCGTTGCGGTCGTTAAAGGTGTAGCCCATCGTCCAGTTGCCACCGCTTGGTGCGTTAAACACCAGCCTGCCTGTCGCGTCGAACGTGGCGGCAGCCGCATTGCACACGCCCAGCGTCAGGTTGCACGGCTGCGTCGTGATACGCAGGGTCGCCAGGTCGATGCCGGCGAGGGCAAAGTCGTTGCCCGTCACCCTGAAGGTCGACGCCACATTGGCCACCGAGCTCAAGCCAAGGTCGTCACGCGCATCCGGCAGGCCACCCAGCGAACCTACGTTCACCGTCACCTGCGCCCTTGCAGTGCCCGCCACCGAGTTCGCCTGGTACCAGAACGATTCGGTAAGGCCGCCAAGGTTGGCACGCGGCGTGTAGACCACCTGGTTGTCCGCCGTCAGCGCAATGCGGCCGCCGGAGCTCGTGCAGGAAGTCGATGCCGTGTTGGCCACGCAAGTCGCTGTCGCAACCGGCACACCGCAGGTTCCGCCAGTGGCCGCGGTGCAGATCAGCAGCGCCGGGGGCGTCGCCACACCGATGTCGTTGGCCAGCACCGGGATGGTGACCGCCGTGTTCAACGGGGTCGAGACCAGGTCCGGTTGCAGGATCGCCGCACCGGTGGCCGCACCCGCGTAGATCACCGGCTGCGTGTCGCGGCCGCCGTTGGACGAGAGCACCGTGATGTAAGCCGGCGGTACGTGCACGTTCTGAATGACCGTGCTCATCACCGCAAACTTCTCACCCGCGAACGTATTGAGCTTGACGGTGGTCGGCGTCGTGCC
>CAITSH010000393.1 GCA_903895005.1 uncultured Pseudomonadota bacterium | reverse complement strand
GGCCGTAAACGATTCCATACTGGGACACGGCATTGGTTCGGGAACGTCTGCCGGAGGTTTCCTTCTGACAGGAGAACGGACGATGCTTGGCGGTGAGGCTGAGTGGGGACGCGTTCTGTTTGAGATGGGAACTCCGCTTGGCCTGATTTTCATTTCGCTGCGTATTGGGTTGGTGATTGTGTGTTTTCGATTGAGCTTGAAGGGTTTCCTGTCTCGCACCGCGGGTCCTATGATCATGTTTGGCTGTGCGTGGCTGCATTTGCTGTGCGGCCAATGGGGTATACCAAGTTTGCAAGGCTTTGCTGCGTTGTCTGCGGGCTTGTGTCTCGCAAGTTTTCGATGTGAACGGCTTCTCAAAATAGAAGCAGGGCGCAACACCGAAACATGAGCAACAAAGCACATTCGAATGGTGGCAATAAAAGCGGAACAACCGTGATGACAGCTACCGCCAATGACTCCACGACTGTATCATGACTCCACGGCGGATCGTTTTAATCGGCAACTACCTGCGGGACAGGCAAGAGAGTATGCAGCGATACGCAGCCATGTTGGTGCGAGAGCTTGAAACCCAGAATCTCACGGTCGAGGTTCTCCAGCCGCCATGCGTCTTCGGAAACCTAGCCGAGGACACGTTATCGGGATTTGGTAAATGGCTAGGTTACATGGATAAATACATTCTGTTTCCAGTGTTGTTGACTTTCAAGCAGGTGCGCTCGACTTGGGATAGTCGTTCGACTGTCATACACATCGCCGACCATTCGAATGCTGTTTACACTCCACTCATTTGGCAAGTGCCCTGTGTGGCCACTTGCCATGATGTCCTTGCCATTCGGGGTGCCATGGGAGACAAAGAAGCTTTTTGTCCGGCGACCAGATTCGGACAATTGTTACAAAAGGTTATCCTCAGGTCATTGACCCACATCAGTCATGTCGGCTGTGATTCATATGCGACTCAAACCGATCTTGAGCGTCTGACTTCCCGCCAGGGGGATACCCGTGTTCGGACCATTCGAATCGGACTGAACAGTCCATTTATAGCTCTCTCACTCACTGAAGCAGACTCAATTCTTGCTAATGCCAACATAACGCTACCTGGCCCTTTTCTAATCCATGTTGGCTCTTCTCTCCCTCGCAAGAATAGGCAAGCTGTTCTACGCACTTTGTCGCAGCTTCGTCCTGCATGGGATGGTTACGCAGTGTTTGCTGGTTCTGGGTTGTCAGAGCCGTTGAAGAAACTAGCAAGAGATCTGGGCATCCAAGATCGAGTGATTGAGGTAATTGGCCCGACGCATTTGGTGCTTAACGCGCTCTACGCCAAAGCTCACGCTCTAGTTTTTCCCTCTTATTCCGAAGGCTTTGGCTGGCCGATCCTAGAGGCTCAGGCCTCGGGGTGCCCAGTGATTTGCAGCGACCGGACGTCGCTGCCGGAGGTTGCGGGCGATGGCGCCCTAGTAACTGGTGCCAATGACGTAGATGAGATCGTGAAATTTGTTTGGTCGCTAACTGACGTAAAGTCTCGAAACGGCTTGATCGAAAGAGGGAATCAAAACTTGGTCCGCTTTAGCAGTCGGTCGATGACGGACTCTTACTTGACTCTATATGCTGACGCGCTCATTGACTTCGGGCGTCTGACTTTACACGCCACTCAAAACGGCTAGCTCGGCTCAGGATATGACATTCATTTCCTTCTTCTTTCGGTGCTTAGTGATTTTACTGCCTTGGCCTTTGAAACGTCGTGCCTTGACTGCGATCTACGGCTACAATCTCGACCCTAGTGCCAAAATCGGCCTCTCGTGGATATGGCCTAGAAAGCTTGTGATGGGAGAGAATGCAAGAATTGGACTCTTTAATGTCGCGATTCATCTCGATTTGGTCGAAATGGGTGAACAATCTTCTATTGGC
>CAITSH010000392.1 GCA_903895005.1 uncultured Pseudomonadota bacterium | reverse complement strand
GCGATGCGTGCCCGCGTATCGGGAACATAAGCGGGCAGCGCACCGCCCTCTTTTTTGCCCCAGATGGCCGCCTGCCCCTCGGCTTCACCGGCGAGTTCATTGAACAGGGCCTCGCGTGCCGTGCCACGCTCATGCTCGGCCATGACCCGGTATAGCCAGGCCGCGCGCATTTCGTCGCGCCAGCCCTCGTGGGAATCGCTCATTCTTCTGTTCCCGAATCGTCATCCTCGACCGTGCTGAATTTGGCCGGGACAACCGCGCGTATGGTGTCAAACGAAAATCCGCGTCCCTGCAAAAAGCGCATTTGCTTGGCCTTTTCGAGGGCATTGGCGGGCGGCGCGCGAAAGCGCTTGGCCCAAGCTGTGCGGGCACGCTCGACTTCACTCGCACGCGCGCTGTCGACAGCCTTGTCGGCGAGTTCGTCACTCACGCCGCGCGAGCGCAAATCCTGCGCGATGCGCGAAGCGCCGTATTTTTTTGAAAGGATGTGGGTGCGCATCTCGGCAAAACGCGCATCGGACAACATGCCGCGCTTGGCGAGTTCATCGAGAACCGCCTCGATTTCGTCGGGGGTCTCGGCGTGCCTGGCAAGCTTGGCGCCAAGTTCCTGCCGGGAATGCTCCCTGCGCGCGAGCAATTGCATCGCCCGGACGCGCAGGGAGGGTTGTTGCATTTAACGCAGTGCTGTTCGCACTGGTTGAGCTCGGTGCCTAGGCCGCCGCTTGCGCTTCGGCGGCCGCAAGCGCGGCCGGGTTGTTGACGCCGACCTTCTCGCGAATCAGGGCCTCGATTTCCTCGGCCATTTCGGGGTGCTCGATCAGGAAGTCGCGCGAGTTGTCCTTGCCCTGCCCGATACGGTCCTTCTTGTAGTTGTACCAGGCGCCGGACTTCTCGACGATGCCGTGCAGCACGCCAAGTTCGAGGATTTCGCCTTCACGCGAAATGCCCTTGCCGTACAGGATGTCGAAAATCGCTTCGCGGAAGGGCGAGGCCACCTTGTTCTTGACCACCTTGACGCGCGTCTCGGAACCGACCACTTCGTCGTTTTTCTTGATCGCGCCGATGCGGCGGATATCCAGGCGTACCGATGCGTAGAACTTGAGCGCGTTTCCGCCGGTGGTGGTTTCCGGGCTGCCGAACATGACGCCGATTTTCATGCGGATCTGGTTGATGAAAATCACCAGCGTGTTGGTGCGCTTGATGTTGGCGGTGAGCTTGCGCAGCGCCTGGCTCATCAGCCGCGCCTGCAGGCCCATTTGCGGCTCGCCCATCTCGCCCTCGATTTCGGCCTTGGGCGTCAGCGCCGCAACCGAGTCGATGACGATGACGTCGATGGAACCGGAGCGCACCAGCATGTCGGCGATCTCAAGCGCCTGCTCGCCGTTATCCGGCTGCGAAATCAGAAGATCATCGACCTTGACGCCCAGCTTGCCGGCGTACTGGGCATCGAGCGCGTTCTCGGCGTCGATGAAGGCCGCGGTGCCGCCCATTTTTTGCATTTCGGCGATCACTTGCAGCGTGAGCGTCGTCTTGCCCGAGGATTCCGGGCCGTAGATCTCGACCACGCGGCCGCGCGGCAGACCGCCGACTCCGAGGGCGATGTCAAGGCCGAGCGAACCGGTGGACACCACGGCGATGTCGGGCACCACCTCGGAATCCATGCGCATGATGGAACCCTTGCCGAACTGTTTTTCGATTTGCGCGAGTGCCGCGGCGAGGGCTTTTGATTTGTTTTCGTCCATGGGG
>CAITSH010000391.1 GCA_903895005.1 uncultured Pseudomonadota bacterium | reverse complement strand
TGCGCTGGTCGATGCGCCCGACGAACTGGCCGCGCCGCGCGCCAACCTGCCGGGCAATCGCATACTCACCTCAGAGCCGGTGTTCGGCCTGCCCAACAGTCCCACCGTTACGGGTTTTGACACAGCGGGCAAGCTCGATGTGACCGTCGCGCAGGACGCGGTTGCCGGCGCGCCCGACGGCATGGTTTTCGGCGCGCCAATGTATTCGGCCAGCGGCGAGCTGGTGGTGCCGCTGCTCGGTGTTGTTTCCGATGCGCGCGTCAACGGCAAGGTCGCGGTTCCGGCTGCGCGGGCGAATATCGGCCGCGTCGATCTGGTACCGCCGCTGATGTCGCTCAAAACGGTGGAAATCCCGCCGGTGCACGGGCTTGATGCGTTCATACGCGACCGCCAAATGGCCATCGCGCTGGGCAAGGCACTGTTCTGGGAGGCGCGCGTGGGCAGTGATGGCCTGGCCTGCGCTAGCTGCCATTTTGCCGCCGGCGCCGACAACCGGCTCAAGAACCAGTTGAGCCCCGGCTTGAAAGCCGGCGACCAGACCTTTAACCGCAATTTTCCCGCCACCACGGCGAGCATCCTGAAAAAACAAAAAGATCGTGAGGAGGGCCACAAGCTCAAGCGTACGGCGACCGGCGGCGGCGGTGCCAACTACACCCTCAAGCCGGCGGACTTTCCGACGTTCCGGCTGGCCGATCCCCTGGACCGCAACTCGGCGGTGGTGTTTGAAACCAACGATGTGGTGTCCTCGCAGGGCACCTTTGCCGGCGATTTCACCGGGCTGACGGCGGGCGGCGATGAAAAATGCGCCAACCGCGCGCTCGATGAGTTCAATGTGCACGGCGTGCTGACGCGCAAGGTTGAGCCGCGCAACTCGCCGACGGTGATCAACTCGGTGTTCAATTTCCGCAACTTCTGGGACGGTCGCGCCAACAACGTGTTCAACGGCAACAATCCGTTCGGCGATCGCGACCCGGGTGCGATGGTGCTTGACGCGCGTTCGGACGGCTCGGTGGTGCCGGTGCGCGTTGCTCTGCCCAATGCCAGCCTTGCCTCGCAGGCGGTCGGCCCGGCGCTGAGCGATTTCGAGATGTCCTGCTCGGGCAAGACTTTCAATGACCTCGGACGCAAGCTGCTGTCACAGCGCGCGCTGGCGGGCCAGACAGTGCATGCCCAGGACTCGGTGCTGGCGCCGCATATCGCCGCCGGCGGCAAAGGCCTGAAAAGCAATTACGCCGATCTGGTCAAGAAGGCCTTCCATCCGCGCTGGTGGAGCGGTGCCGGGGCATTCAGCGGCTACACCCAGATGGAATCGAACTTCGCGCTGTTCTGGGGCCTGTCGATCATGCTGTATGAGTCGACGCTCGTTTCGGACGAGGCGCCGGTGGACAAGTTCGTCGGCTGGGCCGGCACGCCGGCCAACCTCAAGGCCCTGACCGACCAGGAGCAGCGCGGCCTGTCGCTGTTCCGCGGCAAGGCCTTGTGCGTGTCCTGCCACAAGGGCGCTGAATTCACCGGTGCGGCGACCACGCTGCTGCGCAGCGGCGAGACCAACCTTGCCGAGCACATGTTCGTCGGCGCCGGCCAGCTCGGGCTCTACGACAACGGCTTTTACAACATCGGTGTGCGGCCGACGGCCGAGGACATCGGTGTCGGTGATACCGATCCCTGGGGCAACCCGCTGTCATTTTCGCGCCAGTTTGTCGATTTGTTGCGCGGCAAGGACGCGCCCGACTCGTTCCAGATCCGGCCCTGCCTGTTTGCGGTGCTGACCGATGCACGCGAGTGCTGGACCGCGCCCGACCCCGCAGGCGCGCGCACCGGCGTGGACGGTGCGTTCAAGACGCCGACCCTGCGCAATGTGTCCCTGACGCAACCTTATTTTCACAACGGCAGCCGCTTCACGCTGGAGCAGGTGGTGGAGTTCTACAACCGCGGCGGCGACCGGCGCGGCCCCGACGGCAACGACACAACCGGCTACAGTGCGCCAAATGCGCCGGGCGGCGGCGCATCGAACATCCATCCGAACGTCCGTCCGCTCAATCTGACCAAGACGGAACAGGCCGATCTGGTCGCGTTTTTGCGAAACGGGCTGACCGACCGGCGCGTCGCCTGCGAGCTGGCACCCTTCGACCATCCCTCCCTGCAACTGACCAACGGCCATAGCGGCGGCACGGCGGCGGTGCGTGAGGGCAAGACGGCCGGTCTGGCGCAGGATGACTTTATCCAGTTGCCGGCGGTGGGCGCAAAGGGGCGCCAGGCCGGGCAGTGTCTGCGCCATGACGATGGCACGCAGGTGTCCGCGGTGCGCTGAGCATCTTTGGCCCACAGAGGCGGGCCGTGGCATGCTAGATTGGCGCGCGGTCGAGCCGGGTGAAACTGGCGGCCGCTGGCCGGGGGGCGGCGAGGGGACACGGATGCGGAATGCAAATCATATGGGTGCGACTGTCGGGCTGGAGTTAGGGTTGGCGTTAGAACCAGGGCTAGTGCCGAAACCCATGCCTTCGGGTACCGTGCCGGATTCGTTGCGGTGTCTGCGCTGATGCGCCGCCTGCTGTCAATGTGTGTGCCGCGGCGCTTTTATTCGCGCAGCGCGCTGACTCATTCACTGCTGCTGTCGGTGATGCTGCTCGCCTTTGCCGCCTATCTGGTGCCGGAAGTTTCCAACCGCTTTGAGCAATCCCTCGAGCGCGATGTCTCCGCCATTGCCGATATGTTGGCCGCGGCGACGGAACACCCGGTGGAGAGCGGCGACCAGGCGGCGCTCGATACGTTGCTGCTGGCCGCAATGCGCGCGCCCGGCGTGCGGGAAATCCGCCTGACCGACGCATTCGGCGCGCCGGTGCGCCGTATTTTTCGCGACGACCACTTGCCGCAGCTAAGCTCTTCGCGTGGCGGCGAGATCGGTTCCGGCGCCATCGTCCGCACCATAGGGAAACGCGCCCGCCTTGGCGCGGTGCTGGTTGTGCCGGAAATACACGTGCTGGAGGACATGGGCAGGCTGGCGTGGCGGGATGCCTTGGTCGGCCTGCTGGTCTGTCTTGGCGCGAGCTTGTGGTTGCTCGATATGGCGCTCAAGCGCGACTCGCGGGCCATCGCGTGGCTCACCAAGTTTGCCACGGATCTTCCGTCAGGCCGGGCCGAGCCCGTTGACATCAGCGGCAGCGCGCTCGAGTTCGAGCAGATGGGTGAGGTGATGACACTCGCGGTGGCCAAACTGGCGGCGCAGCAGTCGGAGATCGTTGCGGCGTCCGAGCGGCTGCGCTCGGCCGTCGAGTCGCTCGAAAGCGGTTTTGTCATGTTTGACGAAAACGACCGTCTGGTGATTTGCAACGAGCGTTACCGGCAGTTCTACGCCCTGTCGAGAGATCTCATTGTTCCGGGCGTCCGCTTCGAGGACCTGATTCGCGGCGGCGCCCTGCGCGGGCAATATGTGCAGGCCGTGGGCCGTGAGGAGGAATGGGTGGCGGAGCGCATGGCCACGCATCTCAGCGAAAACGCAATCATCGAGCGGGAATTGCCCGATGGCACCTGGCTGCGCATTGCCGATCGGCGCACCCCGGGCGGCGACAGGGTGGGCGTGCGCGTGGATATCACCGAGCTCAAACGGGCGCAGGCGCGCGCCGAGGCGGCAAACGTGGCCAAGAGCGAGTTTCTGGCCAACGTGAGCCACGAAATCCGCACGCCCCTGAACGGCATCATCGGCATGACCGATCTGGTCCTGGATTCGGACCTGAGCGCCGAACAGCGGCAGTACCTGAATCTCACACGCAGGGCGGCCGATGTCTTGCTGCAGCTGATGAATGATGTCCTGGACTTCTCGGAAATAGAGACCGGGCATGTCGGGCTGGTGAATGCGCCGTTCTCGATCGGGCAGGCGCTGGCCGCGACGGTGGAGTCATTTTCGATGCAGGCGGCGCGCAAGGGGCTGGCGTTTTCGTTCCGTGACGCATCCGCTGCGGAGCTTTCCTTGCTGGGGGATTCTGCGCGCCTGAATCAGGTGCTGGCAAACCTGCTGAGCAACGCCGTAAAGTTCACCGCCAGTGGCGGCATTGAGGTGACGGTTGAAACGACGCCCTCAGACACGCGCAGCGTGATGGCGCATGTTGAGATTCGCGACACCGGAGTCGGCATTGCGCAGGACCAGCGTGTGCGGATTTTTGACGCCTTTGCGCAGGCCGATGCATCGGCGACGCGAGAATTTGGGGGCACCGGCCTGGGACTGGCGATTTGCAAGCGTCTGGTGGAGGACATGGGCGGGCGCATCTGGTTTGAAAGCGAACCGGGCCGTGGTGCGGTGTTTTTTTTCGAAATTCCATTTTTTCGTGCGGCGATGCCGGTAGCCGCCCCTGTTTCCATGACGCAGGTTGGGGTTGGCGGTCAGCGCGCCGGCCTGCGCGTACTGGTGGTCGAGGATAACGCGACCAACCGCCTGATCGTCCAGCGGCTGCTGACCAAGCACGGTTACGAGGTGCTGGAGGCCGCATCCGGGGCGCGCGGTTTTGAGCTGATCGGTAGCGCCGCGCCCGATCTGATCCTGCTGGACGTGCAGTTGCCTGAAATGAGCGGTTTTGATTTCCTGCGGCGCCTGCGCGCAATGCCGCACCCGGTGTGCGGCTCGCGTGTGATCGCCGTGACCGCGCACGCCCTCGCCAGCGACCGGGAGCGCTGCCTCAGCGCCGGCATGGACGGTTATGTCTCCAAGCCGTTCACGGCGCAATCGCTGTTTGAGGAGGTCAACCGCGTCATGGCTCTCGCCGCGGCAGCGCCCTCGGGCGACGCGGGCGCGCCGGTGGCGGACGCCCGTTTTGACAAGGCGATACAGGGCATCGACGGCGACCTGGACTTGTTTGCCGAGATCGCGGCCAAGGTGGCCGATGATTACCTGCTGTTTGCCTCCAGCATCATCGCTTTTGCGCAGAGCGGTGAACTTTCCCCGCTGGCCGCAGAAGCGCATAAAATAAACGGCAGCTGGGGTGTCTACGCAAACCCCGGCGACGAGGGTCTCGGGTCTGCACTTAATCGCGCCGCGCGCGCGGGTGAGGTTGCCGAGGCCCGGCAGGTCGCAAGCCAACTGTCCGCCGCGCTTTGCGGCGTGGCGGGTGAATTGCGCGCCTGGGTCAGTCAATCGAAGGCCGGGAACAAGACATGAAAAGCAATGACGCGAAAAGCAACGACGTAAAAAGCAGCGACGTAAAAAGCAGCGATGCCAAACGCATCCTGATTATCGAGGATGATGAAATTGCCCTGATGACGCTGGGGCGCTTTTTGGAAAAGCAGGGGCTTGTGGTCGAGTACGAGTCAAAGGGCAATCTAGCTGTGCAGCGCATCCTTGACTCCATGCCAGACGCGGTCGTGCTCGACGGCATGCTTCCGGGCAAGGACGGGTTTGACATCTGTCGCGAGGTCAGGGAGCACTACCGCGGCCCCATTCTGATGCTCACGGCGCGGGACGAGGACCTTGACCAGGTGCTGGGGCTTGAGCTGGGTGCGGACGACTACATCCTGAAACCGGCGGAACCGCGCGTGGTGCTGGCACGCATTCGCGCCTGCCTGCGCCGCGCCGGCCCCGCCCCGGCCGTGGCCGAGGCGCAGGATGAGTTCGTTTTCGGCAAGTTTCGCATCGACCGGGCCTCGCGCACGGTGCATCTGGAGCAGAAGGAGATTCCGATGAAGACGGCGGAATTCGACCTGCTCTGGCTGTTGGCGAGCAACGCCGGAACCATTCTGTCGCGCGATGACATCCAGTCGAAGTTGCGCGGCATCGAGCACGACGGCCTGGATCGTTCCATTGACATGCGCATCTCGCGCCTGCGCAAGAGCCTGTGTGACGATGCGGAAAATCCGACCCGTATCAAGACGGTGCGGGCCAAGGGTTATCTTTTCAGCCGCACCGACTGGGGCTGATCGCAGGTCCGGCGATGGACCGGGCGTGAAATCAGGGCTTTGCAACGCATCAAGCGCGCGTTACGTTTCGTTACGAAACGGCCACAATAGATTTACGGAAGGCAGAATGCGCTCCGTGTAACTTTCTTCCCAAGGAAATTTAAAACACACGGAGGCTTGCCATGCAACACGTTTCATCCGCGCATACCGAGAACTCGTTTGATCAATCCGGCGTGAACGCGGAATCAAATCCCCGCACCAGTGAAAACATCGCCAAGTCGATGTCCGAGTTGAAGGTGCAGTACATGCTGGAAAAAGTCTGTCACGACCGGCTTGACCGGCGCGAGCGGGCCCTTGTTGACAGTGCGTTGGCGGGTCTGGGGATGTTTGATGAGGAGGATCGGAGTTTGGCTCTGGGCGTTCTCGCGGAGCTTCGGGCGCAAGCGCGGTAAGCCGCAGCGTGCTCCGGGCCGGATTTGCCAGGGGCCCCGATTAAAACCGGGTTTGGGTGGTCAGGGTCGGGCCGCCGCCACGGGGCGAGATGCGTCATCAGCCTGAGCCTTCTCCAAGGACTGGCCGGAAAGGCGCACCCGGCAAGGGTTTGCAGCTGATTCCGGAAGGGCGCGCTTACTTGAGGCCCATGCAACTGGCGTAGTAAGTCACCGTCGCGGGCCAGTCGGAAAAAATCCCCATGATCCCGACTTCCTTCGCAAGCACGTCCAACACCTGCATCACGTCGCCGTCGCGGCGGATGGCTGCATCAAAGCTCTGGTAATAAAAACCGTTCTTGCCGTTGGCGAGCACCCCCGAGCGCTCCAGGCTCCATGTGATGATGCCAAGCCCCGCGGCCCTGGCATTTTTGGCGTATGTGGAAGGCACGATGCTGCCGTTTTCGGCTGCGAGCAGCGCAAAAATCGGCGGGCCGACGATCTCCACACCCTCGCGTTTGTAGGCCTTGAGTTTGTCCAGGCCGGGTAGTGCGGCGACATTGTTGGCCGCATCCAGGAACACCGCCTGTTTCGCGAATGCCGGCTCGTGTTTCACCCAATACAGGATGTCGTCCTTGTTGAACGACTGTGGAAACACCTGCGCGGCCGGGATCTTCGCCGCCTTGTATTCGCTGATCATTTTTTGCGCGTAATCGGCCTGCGAGAATCCCTCGAACGGCAT
>CAITSH010000390.1 GCA_903895005.1 uncultured Pseudomonadota bacterium | reverse complement strand
CCGGCCTGCATCCGCTGCGCGGCCAGAACAACGTGCAGGGTGCGTCGGACGCGGGACTCATCCCGATGTTCTATCCGGACTACCAGCGCGTGGCCACTGCCGAGGCAAAGGCACGCTTTGAAAAGCTCTGGGGGGGCGACGCTCGATCCCAAACCCGGTCTGACCGTGGTCGAAATCGTCAACGCCGCCTGCGAGGGCAAAATTCGCGGGATGTACATCATGGGCGAGAACCCGGCGCTTTCGGATCCGGATGCCGACCACGCGCGCGCCGGTCTTGCTGCGCTTGAACACCTGGTCGTGCAGGATATTTTCCTGACCGAGACCGCCTACCTCGCCGATGTGGTGCTGCCGGCGACGGCCTGGCCGGAAAAGGATGGCACCGTCACCAACACCGACCGTCTGGTGCAGCTGGGACGCAAGGCGGTGAACGCCCCCGGCGAAGCCAAGCCGGACCTGTGGATCATTGTCGAGATTGCCAAGCGCCTCGGGCTTGACTGGAAGTACACGCATCCGCGCGACGTGTTCAACGAGATGCGCAAGGGCATGGATTCGATCGCCGGCATCACCTGGGAGCGCCTGGAGCGCGATTCCTCCGTGACCTATCCGTGCGAAAACGAGGGCGACCCTGGCACTTCGGTGATTTTCACCGAGCAGTTCCCGACCACGACCGGGCGGGCCAAGCTGGTGCCGGCCGACCTAATTACCGCCGCGGAACAGCCCGATGCCGATTACCCGATGGTTCTGATCACCGGGCGACAACTCGAGCACTGGCACACCGGTTCGATGACGCGCCGCGCCGGCGTGCTCGACGCGATCGAGCCCGAACCGGTGGCATCGATGAACTCGCTGGACATGGCGCGCCTTGGCGTCAAGCCCGGCGGCGTGGTCACCGTGGCCTCGCGCCGCGGCAGCATCGCATTGTATGCGCGTGCCGACGAGGGTACACCCTCCGGTGCGGTGTTCATCCCGTTTTGCTACTACGAGGCCTCGGCCAACAAGCTGACCAACCCGGTGCTCGACCCCTTCGGCAAGATCCCCGAGTTCAAATATTGCGCCGTCAAGGTGGAAAAGGGCGGGGCCACCCCGGTACAGGCAAGTTACGGCGGCGGACAGATCCTGGGGGCGCAGAAGGCTTAGGGACGGGTTTTAAAAGGTGACAAAAATGTCACCTTGATTAGATAAAAAGCGGCGCCCGGCGCGGCTTTCAGGGGATTTCAGGAAACAAAAGCAGTGAATTTGCCGTTGGTGCGGGACATTGCCCGGCGGCAGAACAACATCAACCAGAGGAGACAGCAACATGCCAAGTGATATCGAAATTGCCCAGGCCGGCAAGATGGTGCGCATCGCCAAACTCGCCAAGGAGAAGCTTGGCATCGCCGAGGAGCATCTCGAGCCCTACGGCCACTACAAGGCCAAGGTGTCGCTGCCTTACCTCGACACGCTCAAGGGCAACAAGGACGGCAAGCTGATCCTTGTCACGGCGATCAGCCCCACGCCCGCGGGCGAGGGCAAGACGACGACGACCGTCGGCCTGGGCGACGCACTCAACTACATCGGCAAGAAGGCGATGATCTGCCTGCGCGAACCCTCTCTCGGGCCGGTGTTCGGCGTAAAAGGCGGTGCCGCAGGCGGCGGTTATGCGCAGATCGTGCCGATGGAGGACATCAACCTGCACTTCACCGGCGACTTTTCGGCGATTGCGCTGGCCAACAACCTGCTCGCCGCGTTGATCGACAACCACATCCACCACGGCAACGAACTCGGGATCGATGTGCGCCGCATTCAGTGGAAGCGCGTGGTCGACATGAACGATCGCGCGTTGCGCGAGATCGTGGCATCGCTCGGCGGCCCCGGCAACGGTTATCCGCGCTCGGATGGATTTGACATCGTGGTTGCATCCGAAGTGATGGCGATTTTCTGCCTCGCCACTTCGCTTGAGGACATGAAGAAGCGCCTTGGCAACATCGTGATCGGCTACACGCGCGACCAGAAGCCGGTTTACGCGCGCGACCTGCAGGCGCACGGCGCAATGACCGTGCTTCTCAAGGACGCGCTTGCGCCGAACCTGGTGCAGACCCTGGAAAACAACCCGGCCTTCGTGCACGGCGG
>CAITSH010000389.1 GCA_903895005.1 uncultured Pseudomonadota bacterium | reverse complement strand
CTGCTTAGGCTAAGTGCATCATCGCGGGCCCGGCGCGCAGAAAGAATAACGATCCTCGACGGCATCCATCTTCTGGAAACCTACGGTGCAACGGGGCAGGTGGCGCGCGCGTTGATTGTCAGGGACTCGAGCACTGAAGCCCCGGAAGTTCTGCACATTGTTAAATCCTTCAACGCCGAGCAGATGTATTCGCTTGGTGACGCTTTGTTTGATGCAGTCGCGCAAGTAACCACGCCGACCGGAATAATGGCGCTTGTCAGCACGCCGCCACCGCTGGACCCGCCTACGTCGGTCGGCGACGCAGTGTTGATCGAGGAAATCCAGGATCCGGGAAACCTGGGCTCCATATTTCGGAGTGCTGCGGCCGCAGGGCTTATAAATATCTTTCTGTCGCGCAAGTCCATCTTCGCCTGGTCGCCAAAGGTGTTGCGTGCCGGCATGGGCGCCCATTTCATGCTTAATATTCGAGAGGACGTCGACCTCCCGGCCTTGCTCAAGCGCCGGGAAGGCATCGCGCTTGCCACGGACGTAAGCGGGGGGAACTCGATCTATGAAACAAATCTGCGCAACCCGGTTGCGTGGATTTTCGGGAACGAAGGTGCCGGTGTTTCGGCGTCGTTGATGCAAGCGGCGGACTTGCGGGTTCACATCCCGATGCCAGGACGCGCCAACTCCCTCAACGTCGCTGCCGCTGCTGCCGTTTGCTTGTTTGAACAGACCCGGCAGCGCACCTAAAATCACGTCGTTCAGGCGCCGTAATTTAACTAATAAGCGCGCCGCTGCAATCCAATCTCCTGCAGGATCGTCGTCGAAATCTCCTCGATGGATTTGGTCGTGGAGTTAAGCCAGCGAATTCCCTCACGTCGCATCAACGATTCGGCCTGTTCTATCTCGTGCCGGCAATTCGAGAGTTCGGCATATTTGCTGTTCGGGCGCCGCTCACGGCGTATCTCGGCCAGACGCTCCGGGACGATGGTCAAGCCAAATAACTTGCTCCGAAACGGGAGCAGGGTGGCAGGCAGGCTGTGTCGTTCGAAGTCTTCGGGAATCAGTGGATAGTTCGCCGCACGGACACCGAATTGGAGCGCAAGATAGAGGCTCGTCGGCGTTTTACCACTGCGCGATACGCCCACCAGGATCACATCTGCCTTCTGCAGTTCGCGATTGGATTGGCCGTCGTCATGTGCGAGTGCAAAATTCACAGCTTCGATCCGGTGCTGATACTCCTTGATGTCCGTCGCGCTGTGCGACCGACCGATCGTATGCGTGGACTGCTGCCCCAATTCGCTTTCCAATGGAGCGATAAAGGTCTCAAAAAAATCGAGTACGAGCGCATCGGCCCGGCGCATTTTTGCCCGCAGTGCGGTGTTAACCAAACTTGTAAAAACAATCGGGCGTCCGTTGCCTGCTTGGGCTGCTTGCGCAATCCGATCCAGAGCCAACTGAGCCTTTTCGTCTGAATCAACGAAGGGAATGGTCTCCTGATTAAACTGTATGTCCTCAAATTGGCTTAAAAGGCTG
>CAITSH010000388.1 GCA_903895005.1 uncultured Pseudomonadota bacterium | reverse complement strand
CCACCGCCTTCCTCGCCTACCAGAAGGCCCGCTACCTGCGCACCGCGCGCGTGCAACTGACGGCGCGCCTGTACGGCGAGGTCTATCACGCATCAGGGGCGACACGCGACCTGCGCAACGCCTTCCTGAAAAGCCGCACCGCCGAACAGTCGATCGAGAGCATGGCCTGGCTGTACGAGGGCATGTAAGCAGGGCCATCGTTCGCCCCACCCGCGGACTGGATGTGGCTGAGATGCATGATGCCGCTGTCAACGCCGCGGTTGAACCGCAGTCACTCGCACTGGATTTGCGCGGTGGCCTGAGGTTTTTTCGGTTTGGTTCCGTTGTCGGCTCCCGCCGCCTTGTCCTGCGTGCGCACGCACACTGAGAATAGCAATACGCATCCCCCCGCCCATGCAACAAACCGGTGCGAACACTTAGTGGATTTCATATTCGCCATTTTCACTACGTCACTACGGCTCTGCGGAACTGCGGAACTGCGTATTCCGATTGTTCCAAAGCGAAAAATGTAACCCAGATGACCTAAATCGCACTACTCAGAACGGCTTGCCGAGATAAAAATAATACGCGCTGAGACCACCGCCAGAACGTCCGTAGGCAAGATACGCCGGACCTAGCGGAGTATCCGCAGCCACAAAAATGCTACCCGATTTGAGCAGTGCGTCACTGTTTGTTTGCACCAGCGGCACACCAACCTTGCCAACCTCCAGGGAGAACCCGCCGTAAGCCCCCTCAAGAACGCTACCGCGCAGGATCCGGTGGAAATAGACAGCCCGGCCAAACATGACGCGCTCGCCAAGCAACTGCCCGGTGGCGTAGCCGGACTGCTGCATGAACCCGCCCCACTGGAACTGGTCGTAACGCGGGATGGGTGCCGCCCCCCTTCGTCCCCCGGCCTTGAACGCGAGATTGAATGAATGGTTGTCGACGGTGTAGGCCGCGGTGCCGTCGGCATCCCACTTTGTATAGGCCTCGTCCGCGCCCAGCGCTTTGTTGGAATCGAAAATATTCGCTCCGGCGCGCCAACCGGACCGGGGGAAACTCACGTTGTCGAGCTGGTCCAGGGTAAGACGTGCAACGTAGGCGCCCTGCGCAATGCTCGAATTGCCTGGGGAGAGCGCGGCCGGCCCAGTGTCGAGCGCGGGGCGCAGCGTGCCGCGTAGCGCACCGACGCGCAATTCGCCATAACGGTAGAACTGGCTGCCAACGTCGAGCCCGACCTGCTCGGAATTGATGCGGTATCTGGCCACGCGGGTATTACCGTCATAGACGTTGGTATTACGGCGCTCTGCCGTGAAGCGCGGCGCAACAAACAGCAGTGACTCCGCCGTCAGCGGCTGGTAGAACTCGGTCTGAAAACTGCTGGTGCGACCGATCTGCATGTCGGTGCGCCATTCGCCTCCGAGCGAGTTGAGCCAGGTCCGGCGATAGCTGCCCAGCAGATTAAAATAGGCGTCGCCGCTGAAATCGGTGGACAGTCCAAGCCCGAACCGCAGGTAGTCTGGCCCCCAGGATTTCTCCACCGCCTCGACAGCGAGCACACGACGCCCCGGCTCTTCGATGAATCGGTAGTTAACGTGCTCGAAATCTCCGGTGCCATAAATGCGCCGCATGTCCCGGTCGAGCTCCTTCCGATCAATCGGCCTGCCCGCCTCCGTCTCCATCACCATCTGGGCGCTTCGCGGGTTGACCCTTTTCAGACCGTTGAAGCGGATTTCGTCTACCGGTCGATAGTCCACAATCACCTGTTGCTGCTGGCGCTCTCGCAAGGCGAGGTATTCCGCCTCGGGCAGTGCGAGATCGCGCAGGCGTGCTGCGACCCGGCGCGCCGCCGGGTCGCCAAGCGGCGCGATTTTTTCGAGGTGATCGAAATCGGCGGTCGAATAATCGCCAAGCTCCGGCGAAATCAGGATATCCGAGGGCTGCAGTGTCGCAAGGGAGCGCTGCACGTTCTGCTCGGTCAGGATACTCAGCATCTGCCCGGCCACCCCGAAAATATCGGAGAGTTGCTCGCGTGTAAGCAAGGGTGTGCCGACGTTGACCGCGATGATGATGTCTGCGCCCATTGCGCGCGCATCCTCGACCGGCAGGTTACGCGCCAACATGCCGTCAACCAGCATCATGCCGCCGAATTCGGCCGGCGCCACCGCACCCGGGACCGACATGCTGGCACGCATGACTTGCGCGAGATCCCCTTCGCGAAACACCACTGGCTTGCCGTTCACAAGGTCGGTGGCGACGGCACGAAACGGAATAGGCAGTCGATCGAAATCGTGGTGCCCCTGCGTACGAGCCAGTTGGCGCAACACCGTTTCAAGCTGAACCCCGGTCACCACGCCTTTGGCGAAATCGAGCCTGGCCCTTCCGACCCCTATCTCCGGTCCGACAAAGATATTGTAGTCATCGGCCTTGCGCCGCATGCTCTGCTCCTGGCGCGGCGGTCTTTCCTTGTATAGCAACTCGGTGGATATCTGGGACATGATATGTTCCAGACCCTCGATACTCGTCCCCATGGCGTAGGAGCCGCCGATGAGCGCGCCGACACTGGTGCCGGTGATACAGTGAACCGGCACGCGTAGTTCCTGGAGCACCTTGAGCACGCCAATGTGCGCGGCGCCACGGGCGCCGCCACCTGAGAGGACCAGGCATATTTTCGGCCGCTTGGCTTTGGCTTCGGGCGGGCCAATGGCCGAGGTCGTTTGGGCAAAGGCGCCAACCGAAAGGACCGCTGCCGCAATCAGGGGTGCGAGACATCGCTTGAGTTTTGTTTTCATTTCGCTCCAACAGTCCATATCTTTCTGCTTATCGTGCCGTATCGGCTCGAAATATCCTTCACCGTGTTGCCGGCGCTTCGCGGATCAGCCTGGAAAAATCATCCGCGGTCCCAGCCGCCTTGCCTCGCGCGTTGGCGTGCGCCCGCTGCCGCAGTTGTTCATACGACAAGCCGCCGGTTTCTATCGTCCCCCGTTCGTAAAGCAGTTCGGGCACATAGCCGCTTGCCAGGATTTTCCAGTGAAAGGGTAGCCCCCCGCCAAGGGCATTGGCATGATTCCATATCCCGATGGTGCAGTTGGTCGTGAGGCTGTTATAGAACTCGGGCTTTTCATTCAGCGCATTGATCTTGCCGAGGTATTCGAGCAGCAGGCGGCGCACAGATTCCGGGCTGGCGGTCGAACGGTAAATGTAGACATCCTCGACGGGATTGCGGCGGTAATTGGTACGCAACCGGATGACATCGCGCTCGTCGGCGACAACATAAATCAATTCGTATTGGCGAAAAAAACCCTTAAGAGTCGAGTAGCCCTCTCCGATTTCCTTGCGCGCCTCGATCGAAATCGCAAGGTGCTGGTCACCGGCAAAGGCAAAGCTGAGGAACACGTGCGCAATGGCCGGCCCCATCCAGTAAACCGCAACGATGTCCACGCCCTCAATCGTTCGCAGGTCAAAGCGCCGGTCATAGTAACCCGGTGTGAAATCGAACTCGGCGCGGTACTCGTTGTTGCGGATGTTGCGGACCGTTACAAAATCGCCGTCGATCTTGGCCGAAGACAGCATCGCAACGTCCGATTGCCATTCGCGCCGGTTGGATGGCTCAAGGTCAAGCCACAACGCCATTAACACCGCGAACAGGGTGAAATAAGCCGCGAGAGCGCGCCAGCGCCAGCGTTGCGTGAATGCCGCAAGGAGGACAACCGCCGCGACAAAGGCAAACACAGCCGCGAGGGCGTTACGAAGGGGCTCGTCGCCCGGGCCGGAAAAGGCCACTATCAGCACGCCCCAGATGGCCGTCAACACAAGGAATATCCCGATAGCGAAATACGCGGCGGTCCTCGCGATAGTGCGTAGGGCGCTTACCATGACCTTCCCTGCATCCAATGCCCGCATTCCCCGTCAATTTCGCGAATTAGAATTGATCCGGTCGAAATGAATCCGCGATGCCCGATTCTAAAACCCGGATCCGTACGCGCGTTCCGGCGGTCCGTCGGCACGTGCCGGCAGCCTCTCTTTGCACGGACTGAGGAACGGCGGCGGTCGGAAGGTGGAACTTGGCCGGCGCGTATTCGTCCCCGCCGATGCACTGATTTTCTGGGCGGCGCGCCAAGCGCTGGCCGCGCAAGCTTGCGTGGGGCCGCAAAAATCCATCAAATTCTTGCACCCGAACTATGCACCTGCCGGAAAGCCGCGCCAGGCGCGCATTTCCAGCCCTTGCCGCCACGGATGCCGCGCATCCGTGGCAAATGCGATTCCGCCAGCCCCGTTTCAGGCCAGCGCCGTTTTTACCGTTACCGGGTTGAACGGAACCGTGCGCAACCGCCGTCCGGTTGCATCGTAAATCGCATTGGCGATGGCGGCGGCCACCGGCGATGTCGCACCCTCACCCGCACCCAGCATGGGCAGGGTCGGCCGGTTGATCAGCGAGATGGCGATCTCATCGGGAACGTCGGAGAAAGGCAGGATCGGGTAGCCCTGCCAGTCAAGGCTGGTCACGCCGTTCGCGTCAAATTGCACTTCTTCGATCAGCGCGCGGCTGATGGCCTGCACCACGTTACCCTCGATCTGGTTTTTCACACCATCCGGGTTGACGATCATGCCGCAATCGTGTGCCACCGCCACGTAAGGCACGCGCACCTTGCCGCTAGCCTTGTCGATAGTGACGCGCACCACCACTGCAACGTAGGAACTGTAGTTGTCGTACTGCACATACCCGACCCCGCGGCCATTGATGGTTCCCGCGGCGACCGCGTTGCCTGGACGCTGCGGACTGGGCCGCGCATCCCACTTGGCGAGTTTGGCAACCTCCTGGAGCACGGCGATGGCGCGTTCGTCCTTTAGATGCTTGATACGGAATGCGATAGGGTCCGCTTTGGCGTGGGCCGCCAGTTCGTCCATGAAGGACTCGTTGGCGAACGTGTTCTGAGGCGAGCCCAGGCCGCGCAATGCCGAGATCCGCAGTGAGGGTGACTGCTTGGACTGGTGCAGCGTCGTGCGGTTGTTGGGAAACACGTAGGTGCATTTGGCATTGCGGTCGGCCCCCACCGGGAAGATGCGCCCGGGCTTGCCCACCTGCGTGCCAGCGAGGGTGTTGCCACCGCCGTCGCCGCCGGGGCGGCTACTGTGCGGCGGACTCCAGACCTGATAGTCCCAGGCAATGACATTACCCTTGTCGTCGAGGCCGCCCTTGACGGTCATGACCATGGCCACACCCTTGGGCTCGTTGCCGTGCTCGTCGTGGCGCATCCACTGCATACGCACCGGCTTTCCGGCAAGTTGCGACAGCAATGCGGCGTCGGCGGTGCAATCGTCGGCGCCATTCTGGCCGTAGCAACCGGCGCCCTCGGTCCAAACCAGACGCATTTTCTCCGGGGTCATGCCCAACATTGCGGCAACGCTGTTGCGCGTCAGGAAGGAGCTTTGTGTCGGCGACCAGACCGTGGCGCCATCGGCGCGCACATCGGCGACCACGCATGACGGCCCGATCGAGGCGTGCATCTGGTGCGGCACGTAATACTGGGCGGCAAGGCTGACATTGGCCGAAACAAAGCCGGCGTCAACATTACCGATGCTGACAATGGATTTGTCTTCGGCCGGCTCGGCCTTCACCGCGGCCGGCATGTCCTTCATGGCAGGCAGCTTGGGGCCGGGCTTCCAGGTGACCTTGAGTTCGCGTGCGGCACGAATGGCCTGCTCCTCGCGATCGGCCACCACGCCGACAAAGCCGCCACGCTGCAACACGCGCACGTTGCCCGGCAGGTTCTTTACCGAGGACTCGTCCACACTGGCCATCATCGCACCGGGGGTCGGCGGGCGCACCACGCGCCCGTGCAACATGCCGGGAAAGCGCAGGTTCTGCACATAGACGTGACTGCCGAACACTTTGCCCGGCAGTTCGACGCGCGGGATGGACTGGCCGATCACCCCGTGCTTGTCGGCGGTCTTGGGCTGGATCTTGCGCGCGAGCTTCTGGCTGAATTTCTTATTGCCAATGAGTTCGGCGTAGGTCGCCGTCTTGCCATCGGCGGCGCTGACCACACCGCCTTTTACGCTGAGGCTCTCGACCGGCTTGCCCATGCGCGTCGCCGCCATGGCGAGGAGCGTCTGGCGCGCCTCGGCAGCGGCCTGACGCACCTGCGGACCACCGCGGTACATCGACAGGCTGCCCACGGTCGGACCCTGGTCGGGACACAGCTCGGTGTCGCCCATGATGACATTGACGCGCTCGAAGGGTACGTCGAGCTCATCGGCCACGAGCTGACCGAAGGCCGTTTGCACGCCGGTACCAAGTTCGACCTTGCCGCAATACGCGGTGACCCTGCCGTCGCCGCCAACGGCGAGCCAGGCGTCGAGTTCTTCATATTTTGGATTGACCGCCGGGGCCTGGCCGAGCGCCTCCCAGGGCAGGCTGAACGACACCACCAGCGCGCCGGTGCCTTGCAGGAATTCGCGACGTGAGAGCTTCATGCAACACCTCCGGCGGCCGCCTTGCGTACAGCACGAAGAATGCGCATGTGGGTGCCGCAGCGGCAGAGGTTCCCATCAAGGGCCGAACGGATTTCCGCTTCGCTGGGCTTGGCGTTTTTCTTCAAGAGCGCAGCGCTGCTCATGACCATGCCGTTGACGCAATAGCCGCATTGCACCGCCTGCTCGGCGACAAACGCCGCCTGCACGGGATGCGGCTTTTCCGCCGTACCGAGTCCCTCGATGGTGGTAACCGGCGCATTGACCGCCGACACCGGGATCGAGCATGAACGCACGGCGACATCACCCAAGTGCACTGTGCAGGCACCACACTGGCCAAGACCGCAGCCGAATTTGGGGCCGTTCAGTTCGAGCTCGTTCCTGAGCACGTAGAGCAACGGGGTGTCGTCGGCTGCAGCGACAGTATGCCGCCTGCCGTTGACGGTAATGGTAATGGCCATCGGGGACTCCTCCTCAGTGAATTCTCTTGACCATCGACCGGAAAGCCTCATCTGGCGCGGCTTTCCGGGCGATGGTTGATTTTTATGGTCGCCGCACCAGCGGTTAAGACACCGTGGCGCCGCGCGAGTGCGTATCAAACCATACTATGACTCATCTCGCCTATACCCTCGATCCAGAGCCTGACCACATCGCCCGACTTGAGGAACAGCTTGCGGCCCATGCCCACGCCCGCCGGTGTGCCGGTGAGGATGAGGTCGCCCGGTTGTAGCGTGACGCGCGAAGACAGCATGGCAATCTGCTCGGCCGTGTCGAAAATCAGCTTGTTGCTGTTTGAGTCCTGCATCAGTTCGTCGTTGACCCACAGCTTGAGTGCGAGGTTGTGCGGGTTCTTGATCTGCTCGGAGGGAACCATCCAGGGTCCAAGCGGGCAGGCGCCGTCGAAGCACTTCTGGCTGATCCAGTCCATGTGGAAGGGCGAGGTCGGCGGGTTTTTCATCCGCTTCATCGCATCGCGCGCGGACAAGTCGTTGGCGATAGTCCACCCGGCGACATAGCCAAGCGCTTTCTCAAGCGGCACATCCTTGGCCGGGCGGCCGATCACCGCCGCAAGTTCAATCTCCCAGTCAACAGCCTTCGAATACGCCGGCAGCTTTACCTTGCTGCCGGGACCGACGATGGAGGCGCGCGAAGACTTTAGAAAATGCCACGGCTTTTCACCGAGCTCTTTCATGTTCGGGCCGGGCGGCTGGCCGGTTACGCGGGCCATTTCAGCCATGTGGTCGGTGTAGTTGGCACCGGCGCAATAAATGTCACCGGGGTAGAGCACAGGTGCCAGCAACTTGGTCTTTTTCAGCGGCTGGCCTTTTGCACGGCTCTTGCCCGAGGTGATGGCTTTTTCAGCCAGCGCAAACGCCTTTTTCGCCTTTGACCATTCGCACAGTGCGCCAAGCACCGTCTCGTAGGCGGCGACGCCGGTGATCTTTTGCGCATCGTAGACCGTGTCGCCAACCAGAATGCCGGCGCGCGGCAGCTTGCCGGCCTGGTACGTCAACAGCTTGTATGAACTCATGTGTGCCTTCTTTATTGAAAGAGAATTACTCGTGCGACTCGGAAGAGTCGGTGGCGATGACGTCGTTGCCGAACTTGTCGCCGCCATTGAAAAAGTCATCGATCTTGCGTTCCTCGTACTGCACCTCCCACCAGTTGCAATCGAGGTCCTGGAGGTAAAAGCCGTAGGCGCCATGACGCTCGCGCACGCTCTGTATCTTGCGGATACCGTATTTTTCCTTGTTCTCAACGGCCGCCGCATACGCCGCATCGACCTCGGCGCGCGTGGCGACGTTGAGCCCCCAGTGCGTCAGCACGTGCTGGTTGGGCACGTTCTCGCCGATGCACACGCAAACGATGTACATACCGCTTCGCAAACGCACCATCATCGCCGGCTTGGCATGGCGCACCACCTCAACGCCGAGGAACTCCTCGTAAAATCGCCGGGTATTGGCCAAGTTGCGGCACAGCAGCGTGCCGTGTGACAACAACATCGGGTTGACATGGGGCGCAGCCTTGCGCCCCGTCGCGGCAAGGTCAGTCATGGGGTTCTCCTTTCGCGTTCAATCAGGTCCCGCCTCAGGGGGTAATCAGCTTGGTGCCGGGTGCCGCAAACTCGCGCGGCCAAACCACGATCCACTTGCCGTTCTGCACCTGCTTCACCTTGTACAAGTCAGGCGCCTTCATGAAGTTGTTGGTGCCGTCCCAACGCATGCGACCGATGATCGTATCGACCTGGCTTTTCTTGATCCAGGCGGCGAGCTGCTTGTCATCAAGGCTCTTGGTGGCGTTGACCGCCGCTTCCATCACCTGCCAGGTGGCATAAGCCACCGATGCGATAAGCTCCACCGAGGTATCAGGCAGGTTGGCTTTGGCCGCACGCTCGTTGAACACCTTGACGAATTCGGCCGCCACCGGGTTGTTGGTGAACGGAGCGTGCTCCTCAAACACCGTGTAGGCGAGCACGTTCTTGCCATCAGGTGACTTGGACATCGGGCCGGGCGCCGGGAAAGCAACAAAAGTCTGCGGCGGCACATAGTCGATTTTCTTCATCGCATCAAGGATCAGATTTCCCTCCACACCGACACCACCTACCCAGAGGAAGTCGGGCTTGGCTTCTTTCACGCGGGCGGCAATTGCACCAAAATCGCGGTTGCCAAAATCCCAATCGAGGTACACCACCTCGGTCATTCCGCGCTTTTTCAGGATCTCGCGTGCCCCCTGTGTAACGAAGTGCGTCGAGGGAAACTTGCTGGTCAGCATGGCTACCGTCTTGGGCGGTTTGCCGCCGGCGGCCAGCGCATCGAACACCAGCGTCGGCCAAGCGTTTTCGATATCGTAGGTGCCGCCGGAAACCGAGAACTGCATTTCGTATTTCGCGAGGGCCGGCAGACCGAACGTGTTGTGCAGCAGGATCTTGTTGTAACGCTGTGCCACGCCCATGGCCGACAGCGTCGCGCCAGTGGCGTAAGGCCCGGTGATCAGATCGACCTTGTCGGCGGTGATCAGTTGCTCGTACAGGGTACGCGCAAGGTCCGGCTTGGACTGGTCGTCCTTGAGCACCCATTCCACCTGCCGTCCAAGCAGGCCGCCGCGTTTGTTAAGCTGCTCGATATAAATTTCACCGGCGATTTTTTGCATCACTGCCGTGGCACTGAGCGGACCGGTCAGCGCCAGCGTGCTGCCGATGCGAATGGGACCTGACTGAGCCAGTGCGGCTGGCGCAGCGAACAGGGCCGGAACACGCAATGCCCCGGCGACCAACATATTACGACGGCTGAATTTCATGGTGTTTCCTCCTTGGTGTTCCGGTTTAGGTTTCTGCTTTTATTTCGAAATCACCGGTATCCCTCGCCGGCCCCGTACGTGTTCTTTTGCATTTTTCCTGTTTGAATCGTCCCTTACGCAACGCTAGCGCGGTGACTGGATGATCACTTCCATTGCGCCGATAACCGGTGATTGGATGCGAACGCGGTCGCCGCGCGCCAGCTTTTCACCGCGCGGCAGGCCGACTCCAGCGGGAGAGCCCGTGAACATCAGGTCGCCTGCTTCTATGCGAACGCCGCGGCTCACCCCGGCAATCTGCTCGGCCAGCGAATAAATCATCTTGCGCGTGCTGGTGGACTGCTTTTGCACACCGTTCACCGACAACGAGAAATGCAGATCCCCGCCGTCCGTGAAGGCGGCCGGAACGATGGCCGGCCCCACTGGTGACAACGTGTCCTGGCATTTCCCCAGAACGAAGTTGAATTTGAAAAAACTGTCGGGGTCGGCAAACAGGTCACGAGCGGTGAAGTCGACGCCCAGGGTGTAGCCGGCAACGTGATCGAGCGCTCGCTCGGGCGTGATGTCCTTTCCACCCTTGCCGAACACCACCACCATCTCGGCTTCCCAGTCGAGATTCTTGCAGGCGCGCGGCATGAACACCGTCGGGCCTGGACCGGACAAGACCGTCGAGGGCGGCTTTAAGAAAAAGAAAGGCGGCCGGCCTTTCACTTTCTTGATAGAACTCGCGTTCATTTCGGCCAGATGGTCGGCGTAATTGGCACCGACACAAATGATCTTGGACGGGCGGCGTAGCGGCGTATCGAGGCGCGCCCTACCGGCGGGCACGCTGATGCGCGCTGCAAGCCTGCCTGCGGCGATGGCCTTGGCGACGCGCTTCAGCCGCGGCAGCGCGCTGCGCCATTCAGCGAAAAACGATTCGAGTTCACCTTCGAGCCCGGCTACGCCGGCGGCTCGAGCCGATGCGGCGACCGGCCAATAGCGGCCGTCCACGCCGCCATCCACACGTATGGATGCGACGCGACGACCGGAAACCAGGAGGGAGGCAAGGACGAACACTAGTTGCTCGTCTTGATCTCGAGTTCCTTCAGGCTGCGCACATCGGCGCCGTCATCCATCGAAAAGCGGTCGCCAAAATCGTACATGTCGTCGTGCTGGTAGCCGTCGTAATACTGGATCTCCCACCAGTTGTGGTCCTGGTCCTCGAGGTAGAACGAGTACACGCCGTGCATGTTCTGCACCGGCAGCACCTGGCGGATGCCGTATTTTTCCTTCATTTCATTGGCGGCCTTGTGCGCGGCATCCACCTCGGCGGTGCTGCGCACATCGATGCCCCAATGATTGAGTACGTTGGTCGGATGCACCGCGTCACCCACTTCGACGCAGACGACATGGAACTTGAGCCCGCAGCGAATCACCATCGCCGGCTTGGCGTGGCGCACGCACTCGAGGCCGAGGAACTCCTCGTAGAATTTGCGCGACTGCTTGAGGCTGTAGCACTCAAGCGTGCCGTGCGACATCACATAGGGCTTGACCACCGAACCCTGGTTTTCAACTGCGACCTTGCCGTCACCTGGAATCATGTTTGCTCCTCCTTACAGTTTCATTTTTGGATCCGGACGGTGCCGACCGTGATCCGTGGATTGCGGTGGCTTTCGCCGCCGAAAAGCTTCTGCATCCGCTACGCCGACGCGCGCTCTTTTTCAGTCAAAAAGGAATCGGCGTAAAACTCTTCTTCAGGCAGCCCGCACTTGGCGACAAAATCGGCTCGCGCCGAATCAACCATCACCGGCGCACCGCAGGCATAGACCTGGTGCCCGGACAGATCCGGAAAATCCTGCATTACCGCCTGGTGCACAAAACCGGTACGCCCCGACCAGCCGTCCGCCGCTGAGGGCTCGGACAAGACCGGCACAAATTCGAATCCCGCCACCTCCGCCGCCCATTTTTGCGGCAGGTCCGGCATATACAAATCCCGCTTCGCGCGGCAGCCCCAGTACAAGCGCATGGGCCGCTTCATGCCGCGGCGAATCGCGTATTCAATTATGGCCTTGATCGGCGCAAAACCGGTACCACTGGCTACAAACACGATGGGCTTGGTACCGTCTTCACGCAGGTAGAACGAACCAAGCGGGCCTTCGAAGCGCATGACATCGCGCTCTTTTACTTGTGCACCAAACAGCTTGTCGGTGAAGTGCCCGCCGGGCAGGTGACGGATGTGTAATTCAACATGCGACACGCCTTCGGGTTGGGGCGGACAGGCGATGGAGTAACTTCGGCGCTTGCCATCCTTTAGCAGCAAGTCGACATACTGGCCGGCGACGAACATCATGTTCTCGTTCATGGGCAGACGCAAGTCGAGCACTGCTACGTCTTCTGCGGGCCGTGTGATGCTCACCACCCGACAAGGCACCTTGCCTACGGTAATGCCGGCAAGGCCCTCGAGGTCCTTGACCTCGATGACAAGGTCCGACTGCGCGGTGGCCTGGCACAACAGCGCGCAGCCCCTGGCCTTTTCCGCTTCAGGCAGGTAGTTGGGGTGCACGAAGCCAAGATCAACCGTGCCTTCGCGCACGACGCCAAGGCAGGTGCGGCAGACACCGCTGCGGCAGCTATAGGGCATGAAGAGCCCCGCGGCCAGGCCGGCCTCGAGCACCTTCTGCCCCGGCTCAACCGAGAAACTGTGGCCGCTCGGCTGGAGCGTTACCTGAAACGCCATGACTTTTCCTCACTCTCCGGGTGCTCCACTGCACGCGTCTTTGCGCGCTGGTTGGAGATCATTTTCATTCCGTAACTTCTACGCAACCACCTGTGGTCACGCTGGCGGTTCCGGGCACGCGCTATTTCAACTTGAACAGGTCAACCGCGTTCTGGCGCCCGATCTTGATGCGGTCCGCCTCACTGATGCTGGCATTGTCGAACCAGATCGCGGCGTGGTCGATGTTCTCGAACGGCCAGTCGGTGGAAAACAGGATACGATCCGAACCGATTTCCATCATCGCATCGACCAGGGTCTGGGTGCGAAAGTTACCCGAGGTCGTCAGCCAGAAATTTTCCTGGAAGTACCTGGCGATCTTGTGCTTGGCCTTGTGCTTGGCCTTCTCGTTGGTCCAGGCGTTGCGATGGTCGATACGCCACATGCTGAAGGGCAGGCCCTCGCCCATGTGGCCAAGGATGATCTTGATGCCCGGATGCTTGTCGAACAATCCTGACCCGATGAGGCGCAGCGCGTGCACTGCGGTTTCCTGGCCGAAGGCCCAGGTCGGGCCCATCAGCCAGGGATGGCCTTCGTAAATTTGCGACATCGACGGCAGCGGGTTTCTCGGATGGAGGTAAAACGGCGCGTCAAGGCGCTCGACCGCAGCCCAGAACGGCAGGTACTGCGGCGCGTCGAGGTACACCGCGGTGTTGACATCGCCCACCTGTGAAAAACCGTTCACCAATGCGCCCTTGAAGCCAAGATCCTTCATGCAGCGCTCGAGTTCGCGAGTAGCCATTTCGGCGTCCTGCATAGGCAGGGCGGCAAAGCCCTGAAACCGGTCCGGGCGCTTGGCCACCTGCTCGGCAAGAAAGTCATTGGCGCGGCGCGCGATTTCATTCGCACGCTTGGGATCGGGAATGGCTTGGACGGCCGGCGCGTTGAGCGACAGGATCATCATCTCCATGCCGT
>CAITSH010000387.1 GCA_903895005.1 uncultured Pseudomonadota bacterium | reverse complement strand
GGTAAATCAATTGATTAATTAAACAAGAGTAAGAGATTACATGTTTTATTTTTTATTTTAATATTTTTGTTTTCTGCCTTTACTTGTTATACCAATCAATGAAATTTTCACTCAATGTCAGACACAACCATAAATGCGGAAGTAATATCCAATCAGACTATAAATGTCCCCAACAACCCCAAATGTCAACATGACCAATGTTCATTTTATTGTGAATATTTGGAACAAAAGGACCAAATCAAATCTTTACAGGACCAGCTGGACATACTTTCATTTGAAGTGAGGACGAAAGTTTCACACTTAGAAATCCAAATCAATGAATACAAGGACCTGTTATCTCACCAGGAAAAAATAAACGACGCATTGCAAGGAAAAGCAATTCTGACACTTGGATGTATCCCAGAGAATGTAAAACCCACATGTGTTGGGTGTGTGCATCATAGAAATGCATTGGTTTGTAGCAGGGCTATGATATCTTCCAACAACAGCGTGATACAGTCTAGAAATAAAGAAATTGAAAGAATATTGAATGACGCAAAGGCCCAACTGGCCAGTGAACGGTTGATTAATGGCAAACTTCGTGTGTCACTCAATACAATGCAAAAGCAACAGCAAAGCTTGTCTCAAATGAAGGTTTTAGAACGGGAGAATATTCAGCACGTACAGAAGATAAGAAATCTGAATGACCAATTGAAAGAAGCAAACGAAGTTATTGAGACTCTGAAACAAGAAACAACCAGCTTAAAAGTTCAGTTGAGTCTCCATGATCAGCACCCAACCATTTCCAATGCTCAAAAGCGAAAGCATCATGAAACGTGTCCTCAAATCAATCTCACAAGCGAGCTGAGATCTTTGTTCAAACAAGTCTTTTCCTTCTCGAATGACAACGACCAGCCGCTGGAGGAAAATGCACTTTATGATGCCTTTTTTTCGTCTGTTCACGAAAGTCAGAGGCCACATTGCTTTGAGGCCATCCACAAGGCGTGTCATAATGGAGAACAGCTATCAACGAAAGAGATGAAAAATCTTATAGACGGCAAGGGCCGCACCTGTAAATCCTCCTTCTCTGCTTGTCTTGAAGCAATGGGTGGGACCGTTAAAAAGAACGGGACTCAAAAACTCTGGACCAACATCAATATCAATCATTAACAAAACTTAATTCTACAACCTACAAAATAAATAATCCCACTGTCCCTTACCCGCGTCCTTTCATCCATATCCCAGGCCATGGACGGCGTGTTTGAGCCATGCGACAGTGAGATGTGCCGGCTGGTGCTGGAGCAGTTCCAGGAGCAGAAGTTGCGCAACGAGCAGCTGAAGATTGAGAATGAAGTGATGCGCATCAGCTTGAAGGACCACTCGGACACCAGCGAGGCAGCCATCAAAGAGCTGAAGCGACTGCTGGAAAAGGAGACGCATCTGGTCAACATGCTGAATGCGGAATTGGCGCCCGACGCCAGCGGGGCGTTCCCGTCGTGTGCGTGGTGCATGTATCACCGGCAGCAGGCGCGGATCGTGCGCGAGGCGAACGCTCAGGAGTTCCGGTGGGTGTCGCACTTTGCCAAGCTGAGCCGCAACCTTCGCTTGGAGCTAGGGGAGGCGCTGACGCGGGAGAAGGCCAAGCACTCGCAGCTGAAGTGCGCGTACGACGAGCTGCATATGCGAAAGACCGACCCGCTCCATCGCGATGACGAGGTTGCGCGACTGAGGAAGGAGCTGGCGGACGCGAAGCAGCAGCATCTGAACGCGAACAACACTGCGCTCATGGCGAACAGGGTGGCCGAGGAGCTGCAGCGGGAGCTGTTTCAGGCGCAGCGAAAGGTCGCGGAGCTCGAGGGTGTGGTGGGGGAAGGCGCCACGCGCATTAAAGTGCTGGAGGAGGTGGTGGAGACGTGCAAGCGGTCGGATGAGCTGAGGGGGTGTGCCATCGGCGAGTGCAAGGATTACGTTTGCAGACGAAGGGCGAT
>CAITSH010000386.1 GCA_903895005.1 uncultured Pseudomonadota bacterium | reverse complement strand
TGCGGCCAGCGCCGGGCGCACGCCCTGCTGGCGCGAAAACAGGCGCTGCCGTCCGAAGCGCGTACGGCCGTCAAAGAGGCGGCGGTTGAAGGCCGGGCTCTTCTGGTTGGCGTACATGCTGGCCATGTCCAGCTCGCAGGCGAGGCGCGTCCAGCCGGCATCAAGGGATACAAAATGCGGCGCCAGCAGTATCAATGGACGGCCGAGTTCGCGCTCGAGGTGTTCGCGCCCGCGGATGCGCACGAGGCCGGTGATGCGTTCACGCGACGACCACCACAAGAGCCCGCGCTCGAGCACGCTGCGCCCCAGGGCACGAAAATGCGCCTTTGCCATCGCGATGATCGCGCCCTCGTCCTTGCCGGGGAAGCAGCGCACGAGGTTGAGCAGGCAGACGTTGCGGCGCTCACGCGCGAGGCGGTAGAGCAGCATGCCAAACGCCTCGCCGATGCGCGACAGCAGCGCCAGCGGCAAGAAATGCAGCAGCCAGAGCAGTGCGATCGACGCGCGCGCGATCATCTGCGCAGCGACTCTTGTGACTCGGGTGACGCAGGCACCGGCTTGGGTTCGGCGCCCGCCGGCACCTTGTAGCGGTTGTAGCCCCAGTAATACTGCGACGGACAGCGCCGCACCAGGCTCTCGACGGCGCGGTTAAGACGGCGTGCCGGCCGTTCGCCGTCCACCGCCGACGGCATGGCGGTGAGGCGCAGGACATAGCCGCGACCACCCGAAAGCCGTTCGGCATAGGCCAGTATCACGCTGGCGCCGCTCGCCTCCTGCAACCTGTCGACCAGCGTCATGGTGTAAGCCGGTTTGCCAAAGAACTCCGTCCATTCCCCCTGTCCGACGCCGGGCGCCTGGTCGGGCAGGATGCCCACCGCATGCCCGCGCTTGAGCGCGCGCAGCATGGCACGCACGCCCGAAAGATCCGGTGCGGCGATGCGCAGGCCCGGGCGGTCCCGTCCGGCAAGCATGGCCGGCTCGATGAGTTTCTTTTTAGGCGGCGTGTAGAGCACGGTGAGCGGCGCATCGGGGCTGGTATGACAGGCGTAATACTGCGCGGTGATTTCGAAACAGCCCAGGTGGGGCGTCAGGAACAGGATGCCCCTGCCACCCGCGCGTGCCGCTTCAACCAGTTCCCAGCCGGCCACCTCGCGTACCAGTGACGCAACCTCATCATGCGGGCGCAACCACAGCGCCGGCAGTTCGAGCACCCCGCGGCCGGCCTCTGCAATGGCGGCGCGGCGCAGCACCGGGTCGTCAAAGCCGGCCTGTGCAAGATTGGCTTGCAGGTAGCGGCGGTAGCGCGGCGACAGGCCATAAATGATCCATCCGAGCACCGCGCCCAGCCGGTGCGTCAGCGGCAGAGGGATGGACGCCACGAGCCGCAACAGGAAAGACATGGATAAGATGACCGGAAGACGGGTTGTGAAGGGAATAAGCTTAGAAGCGGGAGGCTGTGGTCGGGCAGGACTGCCGTGTTAAAATAACGCTCTTTACTTCATCAACTACTGCAGGAATTCGCCGAGCATGAGCAGCTTCCTCTTCACTTCCGAGTCGGTATCCGAAGGCCATCCGGACAAGGTCGCAGACCAGATTTCCGACGCCATCCTTGACGCTATTCTAGCGCAGGACAAACGCTCCCGAGTCGCCGCCGAGACGCTCGTGAAGGACAACCTCGTTGTCCTCGCCGGCGAAATCACCACCGGCGCACGCGTCAATTTTGACGAAATCGCCAGGCGCACCATCAAGCGCATCGGCTACACCGACCCGGCCATAGGCTTTGACACCAGCACCTGCACGGTCATCGTCGCCTACGGCGAGCAAAGCCAGGACATCGCGCAGGGCGTCGACGAAGGCAAGGGCCTGAACCTTGACCAGGGCGCCGGCGACCAGGGCCTGATGTTCGGCTACGCCTGCGACGAGACGCCGCAGTTCATGCCAGCCGCCATCCACCTGTCGCACCGCCTGGTCGAGCGCCAGTCGGAACTGCGCCGCGACGGCCGCCTGCCCTGGCTGCGCCCGGATGCAAAATCGCAAGTCACGATCAAGTACGTTGACGGCAAGCCCGATTCCATCGATACCGTCGTGCTCTCGACGCAGCACCAGCCCGGCATCACGCACAAGCAGATCGAAGAGGCGGTGATCGAGCAGATCATCAAGCCGGTGCTGCCCAAGGAACTGGTCAAGGGCTCGATCAACTACCTCGTCAACCCGACCGGCGCATTTGAAATCGGCGGCCCCAAGGGCGACTGCGGCCTCACCGGGCGCAAGATCATCGTTGACACCTACGGCGGTTCCGCACCGCACGGCGGCGGTGCCTTCTCCGGCAAGGACCCCTCCAAGGTGGACCGCTCGGCCGCCTACGCCGCGCGCTATGTCGCCAAGAACGTGGTCGCCGCGGGCCTCGCAAGCCGCTGCCAGATCCAGGTGTCGTATGCCATCGGCGTGGCCAAACCGACCAGCGTAATGGTCACCACCTTCGGCACGGGCAAGATTTCCGACGAAAAGCTGTCGGAGCTGGTGTCGCGGCACTTTGACCTGCGCCCCAAGGGCATCATCCAGATGCTCGACCTGTTGCGCCCCATCTATGAAAAAACCGCCGCCTACGGCCACTTTGGCCGCGACGAACCGGAATTTTCATGGGAAGCGACCGACAAGGCCAAGGCGCTTGCCGCTGACGCCAAGTAAGTCCGCGCTGCACAGCGCAGCCAAATAAAAAAGCCGGCCCAGCGCCGGCTTTTTTATTGCACCAGAGGCTGGAGAGCCTTATCTGGCGCGGGTTTCCAGCTATCGACCTATGCGGTAACCGCCGCCGCAGCCTCGGCGAACAAGCCCACCGGCATGGCGCAGATCCCGCGCCCGAGCAAGCCGCGCCCGTCGGCCGACACCATGCCGGTCGACAACAATGGAGACATTGCGCTGGATGCCACCGCGGCGGCATCCAGCCCCACAGGCACACCAAGCACCGGGTGCATGCCGGTAAGTTGCCCCAGCGCGCGCGCTTCGTCGTCTGCGGCGAGCCACGGCGCGAAGGCCGCAACCAGGCTGGGTGCGCGTCGCAACACCTGCCCACCCAGGCCGAAGGCATCGATGATGCCGCTATCGCCGGTCGCCGGCGGGAACTGCGGATTCTCCGGGGCACCTTTCATGAACGGCCCTTTTACCAATTCGGCAGGCGCGGTGAACCAGCGGCCTGGCAGGCCGGCGACCTGTATGCCGACGATCTCGCCATTGGCGCACATCCTCGTTACCAGTGTCGAGCCGGGTGTGTTTGATGCGGCATCGAGCATCAGCGCACAAGCGGGCATCCACAAGTTCAGGAAATAAAGCGGCGCTTCAAGCACGGTGCGAAGCGCCGCTTTTGCCGCCTCGGTCTCCACCTTGCGCGTGGAGAGCACCGCGTGCAGCACCGCGTTTCCGCTGGACAGCCGGTTGTGCAGATCATCGCCCTCGGTCAGTGCCGAGCGGGCGATGGACAGCAAATCAACGGGGCCGTCGAGCAGGTCGGTGAACCCGGGCAGCAATTCACGCTCGCGAAATACGAGCCGGTCGATGACGGCGCGGTCGCGCGAACCAAAGCGGATTTGCGCACCGGCACCGGTCCCAAGGAACGCATACCAGTGGTGCAGGCCGTCACTGACTTCGGCGAGCGTGGTGCCAGCCGACACCATGGCAACAAGCGGAATGGACACCCGATGCAGGAATGACGACTCGAGCGTGACCGAACCGCTGGCGATCATTTGCTCGGCCGCCGCCTCGCTGGGCGCCCAGCCTTCGTACAGGCAGGCGAGCACCGCCGAGTTGCGCATCGCCGGCGGCGGCTGGCGCGGATTGGCGAGCGGTGGTCCGGCATGCAGCAGCACACGCTCGGGCAGACCGATGGCCTCCCGCGCCGTGCGCACCCCGGTCCACCATGGCGTGCTCGACGTGATTTTCGCGAGCGCCGCGGCGTTCGCCTCCTGGGCTGTGTCACTGACCGTATTCATTTCCGACTTTCAAAAAATTATCCGGCGAGAATAGCGGCTTATCGCAGGCTGCTGCAAGCCGGGTTCGGGCGATACGGCAATTCGGATGGTGTTTACCCCCTTGTTCGAAGACAGTCGGTGCAGCACGGCGCTTTAGCATAGACCCTCTGACCGTACGCCCACGCACCGCCCCTTTCACGAAACGCAATGCTCAAGCGCATCAACGTCCACCAACTCCGGCTCGGCATGTACGTACAAAATCTGTGCGGCTCATGGATGGATCATCCCTTCTGGAAGAAGGCCTTCGCGCTGGACGACCCGAAGGATTTGCAAAAGCTCCTCGCCAGCAGCGTGCGCGAGGTCTGGATAGACACCCAACGCGGCCTGGATATCGAGTTGGGTGATGCCGAAACCTGCAAGGAAGTGGATGAGCGCGCTGATGAAGCGTTGCACCTCGCGTTGCAGCCCTCTTCGGACGGCACCCGCGTAGGCTTACAGGCGGAACTGGACCGCGCGAGTGCGCTTTGCGAAAAAGCCAGAACCGCGGTCACATCGATGTTCAACGAAGTGCGCATGGGCAAGGCCATCGACGCGGAGAATGCCCTGCCGCTGGTGGAGGAAATTGCGGCGTCTTTCCAGCGCAACCCGCACGCCCTCATCAGTCTGGCCAGGCTCAAGGAGCGCGACGATTACACCTACATGCATTCGATCGCAGTGTGTGCGCTGATGGTGGCCTTGTCCAAGCAACTGGGCCTGGATGAGGCGCAAACCCGCCAGGCCGGCCTTGGCGGCCTGCTGCACGACCTCGGGAAGGGCGCGATTCCACTGGCCATCCTCAACAAGCCGGGCAAGCTCACTGACGAGGAATTCGCCGTGATCAAATCCCACCCCGAGGCGGGCCACCGTCTGCTCGTAGAGGGTGGTACTGCCGGACCGGTGCCGCTCGATATCTGCGTGCACCATCACGAAAAAACCGATGGCTCGGGTTACCCCCACCGACTGGCCGACCGCGACATCAGCCTGTTCGCAAAAATGGGCGCAGTGTGCGATGTGTACGATGCCATCACCTCAAACCGGCCCTACAAGGCCGGCTGGGATCCGGCCGAATCGCTGCGCAGGATGGCTGAATGGAGCAAGGGCCACTTCGACGAAACCGTTTTCCAGGCTTTTGTGAAATGCCTCGGCATCTACCCCGTGGGATCGCTGGTGCGACTTGAATCCGGGCGCCTTGGCGTCGTGGTTGAACAAGCCGGTGACTCGCTGCTCACGCCGCGGATCAAGGTGTTTTATTCAACCAGGATCAACGCCGACATCACCCCCGAACTGGTCGACCTTTCGCGCCCCGGCGTACAGGATCGCATCAGTGCGCGCGAAAGCCCCGAGGCATGGGGCTTCACCAGGCTTTCCGAACTATGGGCCAAGTAACCCGGCCCCGGAATGGCGCAGCGGCCAAAAACAGCCCGAAAAAATTTAATAACCGGCTGGAAACCCTTTACTGGCGCGGGTTTCCTGATGCTGCTCCCCTTTTCCCCGGTTGCGGCGATGTCGCACTGCAATATTAAATGCGTTATACTCCGTGCCGCTTCGAGGAGCGTTGCGACGTGTCATCCGTCCGGATGGCCGCCAGGCTCGAGGCAATCACCACCGCAACGGCGCTCACGAACTTTTTTCGACACTGAAAGGAGCGCGTGATGAGCGCCGTATTAAAGTCCAAAGATTTCACCGATTACAAAGTAGCCGACCTGAGCCTCGCTGATTGGGGCCGCAAGGAAATCCGCATCGCCGAAACGGAGATGCCCGGCCTGATGGCGATCCGCAAGGAATTCGCCGCCACCCAGCCGCTGCGCGGTGCGCGCATCACCGGCTCGCTGCACATGACCATCCAGACTGCGGTGCTGATCGAGACGCTCAAGGCGCTCGGTGCAGACGTGCGCTGGGCCTCGTGCAACATCTATTCGACGCAGGACCACGCCGCAGCAGCCATTGCCGCGGGCGGCACGCCGGTTTATGCGTACAAGGGCGAGACCCTCACCGAATACTGGGAATACACGCACAAGATTTTCGAGTGGGCCGACGGCGGCTTCAGCAACATGATCCTCGATGACGGCGGCGACGCCACGCTGCTGCTGCACCTTGGCACGCGCGCGGAAACCGACCTGTCGCTGCTCAACCACCCCGGCAGCGAAGAAGAGACCATTCTCTTCGCATCGATCAAGGCAACCATCGCCAAGAATCCGAAGTGGTACTCGACGCGCCTCAAGCACATCAAGGGCGTGTCCGAAGAAACCACCACCGGCGTGAAGCGCCTGATCCAGATGCACAAGGACGGCCAGCTCGCCTTCCCGGCGATCAACGTCAACGACTCGGTCACCAAGAGCAAGTTCGACAACCTTTACGGCTGCCGTGAATCGCTGGTCGACGGCATCAAGCGCGCCACCGACGTGATGATCGCAGGCAAGGTTGCCGTGGTTGCCGGTTACGGCGACGTGGGCAAGGGTTCGGCACAGGCGCTGCGCGCCCTGTCGGCGCAAGTCTGGGTCACCGAAATCGACCCGATCTGCGCATTGCAGGCGGCAATGGAAGGCTACCGCGTCGTGACCATGGATTACGCCTGCGACAAGGCCGACATCTTCGTCACGGCCACCGGCAACTTCCAGGTGCTGACGCACGAGCACATGAAGAAAATGAAGAACGAGGCCATCGTCTGCAACATCGGCCACTTCGACAATGAAATCGAAGTCGCGGCACTCAAGCAGTACACCTGGGAGAACATCAAGCCGCAGGTCGACCACGTGATTTTCCCCGACGGCAAGCGCATCATCCTGCTGGCCGAGGGACGCCTGGTGAACCTCGGTTGCGGCACCGGTCACCCGTCGTATGTGATGAGCTCGTCATTTGCCAACCAGACCATCGCGCAGATCGAGCTCTTTACCAACACGGCGAACTACCCGGTGGGCGTCTATGTGCTGCCCAAGCACCTCGATGAGAAAGTCGCGCGCCTGCAACTGAAGACGCTCAACGCCCAGTTGACGGAACTCACCGATGCGCAGGCAAACTACATCGGCGTCACCAAGAACGGTCCGTACAAGCCCGAAGCGTACCGCTACTAACCGTTAAACGCGGACATCCTGCGGATGCCGCTTTAACCGCACCGCAACGAACGGACGGGCCCTGCCCGCCGTTCCTGCGGCGCTTACGCCGGAGCGGCCTGCCGTCATGGAAAGCCAGAAAAAATTCCCGCGCACCTTCAGTTTCGAGTTCTTCCCGCCCAAAACGCCGGAAGGCATTGAGAAACTGCGCTCGACCTGGAAGCAGCTCGCGCAGCTCAAGCCGCGCTTTTTCTCCGTCACCTACGGCGCAGGCGGATCAACACAGGAGCGCACCCTCGGTTCGGTACTCGAGATCATCGCGGACGGCCATGAGGCCGCACCGCACATTTCCTGCATAGGTTCTACCCGCGCCGACATTGCCGCGACGCTGGATCTTTACAAGTCAAAGGGCATACGCCACATCGTCGCCTTGCGCGGCGACCTGCCATCGGGCGCCGCGAGCGTTGGTGACCTGCGCTACGCCAGCGAACTGGTGGCCTTTATCCGCGAACAAACCGGCGACCACTTCAACATCGAGGTGGCCTGTTACCCGGAAATGCACCCGCAGGCGCGCAGCCCCCAAGATGACGTGCGCCGCTTCAAGCAAAAGGTCGATGCGGGCGCCAACTCGGCCATCACGCAATACTTTTTCAACGCCGACGCCTATTTCAGGTTTGTCGATGAGTGCGAGGCACTGGGCGTGGCCATCCCCATCGTGCCGGGCATCATGCCGATCGGCAACTTCTCGCAACTGGCGCGTTTCTCCGATGCCTGCGGCACCGAGATCCCGCGCTGGCTGCGCCTGAAAATGCAGGGCTACGGCGACGACAGCGCGTCCATCCGCAGCTTCGGCCTCGACGTCATTACGGAACTGTGCGACCGCCTGCTGTCGCAAGGCGCACCGGGCCTGCATTTTTACTCGATGAACCAGGCGGGGCCTGTATCGACCATCTGGCAGCGGCTCGGGCTGTAGCCCGAACGGATGCCATCCTGATTCGATGCCGCGGCTCGGGCTTCAGCCCGGTCCGCGTCTTATTCGCAGGCGGCGCGCACCTGCAATAAATCGGTCTGCCCCTGCAGCGCCTTGTTGATTCCGTCCTGACGCAGGGTCTGCATCCCACCGCGAATCGCCTCGGTAAAAATGTCCGCAACCGGGGATCGATGCTGGATCAATTCCTTGATCCGCGGCCTCGATACCAGCAATTCGTGGATACCCAAGCGTCCCTTGTACCCGCTTTGCTCGCACGCATCGCAGCCGACAGCATCGTGCAACACCAACTTGCCATCGACACCAAGCCCCTGTTGCCAGGCTGCAAGAACGTCACCGGGCAGGTCCGGAGTGCCGGCGCAGTACTCCCCTGCAAGGGCGCCAATCTCGTCGTCGGCAACGATGTGCGGGCGCTTGCACTTGGAACAAAGCCGGCGCACCAGGCGCTGCGCCAGGATGCCCAGCAGCGCATCAGAGAAATTGAACGGGTCCATGCCAAGGTCGAGCAGCCGCACTATGCTTTCGGCCGCGCCGTTGGTGTGAAGTGTCGAGAACACCAGGTGGCCGGTCAACGAAGCCTCCACCCCGGTCTTGGCCGTTTCCTGGTCGCGCATTTCACCAACCATGATGACGTCCGGGTCGGCGCGCAAAAACGAACGCATCGCGGCTGCGAACGTCAACCCGATCTTGGCGTTGACCTGCATCTGGCGCAGGCCCAGGTGAACAATTTCAATCGGGTCCTCGGCGGTCCAGATTTTCAGTTCGGGGGTATTGATATCGGCGAGGACCGAATGCAGGGTGGTGGTCTTGCCAGAAC
>CAITSH010000385.1 GCA_903895005.1 uncultured Pseudomonadota bacterium | reverse complement strand
CTTTGATACCCCGATCCAAGTTCGCCAAGTAATCGGGTATCTTCACCTTTGCGCTCGACGGATCCTGCGGATCGAATCCTGCAATGGCTTGCAGCACATACGCACAGTCGCGAACATTCCAGGTCAAGGGCCCGGCGTGATCCAACGAAAATGCGTTTGTTATCACCCCTTTCTTGCTGACGAGTCCATAGCTTGGCTTGAGGCCCACCACGCCACAATAAGACGCGGGAATGCGTATCGAGCCGCCGGTGTCCGAGCCCATCGACATCGCGCAAAATCCCGCCGCCACGGCAGCGGCCGAGCCGCTGCTTGAGCCGCCCGTAAAGTAGCCCTTCTTCCACGGATTTTCAGGATTCGGCCAAGGCAAATCATATGCCGGACCACCATGCGCAAATTCATGCGTCATGTTCTTGCCGATCAATATTGCCCCGGCTTCAGTCAACAAGCGGACGGTCGTTGCATCTGCGGCTGGAATGTTGTCGATCAAAGACGGTGAACCTGCCGTGGTGGGAATGGCGGCGGTTTCAAAAATGTCCTTTAGCGAGATGGGGATGCCATGCAATGGACCGCGCACGATGCCTTGCGTGATCTCGCGCTCTGCCGTCCTTGCGTTCGCCATGGCGCGCTCTGCGGTGACCTGGATAAAGCTGCGTATGCAAGGCTCGTATCTTTCAATTCGATCCAGCGACGACCGGATCAAGTCCACAGGCGAAATCTCCCTGCCACGCAATAGCGCATTCATCTCGCTGATTGAAAGCAAGGCAATGTCTTCATTCATCATTGTTGATTATCTGTTAGCCCGAAATTGGATCGCCGAGTCGGAATCACTCTGATGCAGCTCACGCAAACTCAAGATCTTCTTCTCCAAGAGGATGTAGGCCGCGGTAATGTTCCGCAAGTCCTCCGCTGAGCATCTCAAGCCTTGCTGAGCAAGAACTGCGCTGACGAATTCGCGGGTGGTCTGGCTGAACTCACCACCTTGGCCTGACGCAGTAACGGGATTTGTCATGATGCCCCCCCATTTCGTACGGCGCGCAAGGCATCCTTGAAGCGTCCTCCTTCACGGAGCAAACGCATTGCTTCGTCATCTTTTTTGTTCAGCACCGATACCTCGTCCAACATTTTCCGAGCGATGTTTGCGGGTACCCTGACCGAACTCGGGCTATTACTGACGATGATGTTCTGGGGGAGTATCCGCATATCTCCGATGCAAATATCCAAATTCAACCCGACAACTCTGACGGAAGCATTGGCTCGCATCGTCATCGCGTTCCTGTAATGTTGCCGGCCTTGACGACCGCTTTCCAACGTACTATTTCATCACGTTGAAATTGTGCAAATTCTTCGGGCGTTGAAGGCACCGCTTCGACGCCGCGGTCCGCTAACGCTTTTCTTACACCTGCGTCATTCAACCCGTAAACCAGAGCATCATGCACCTTCTTTCGGATGTCCGGTGACAGACCCTTGGGCGCCACAAATCCTTGCCAAGAATATACCTCCGCCCCCGCAACGCCCGTTTCGCTCAGAGTGGGAGTGTCCGGAAATTCGGTCAAGCGCTTGTCTGTCGCGACTGCGATCAACCTGAGTCCTCCCCCTTTGATATGCGCTGTCACCTCCGCCAGATTCCTGAAGGATGCTTGTGTGTGTCCGCCCAGTAGGCTGGTCACGCTCGGGCCGCTACCTTGGAACGGAACGTGCACGCCGCGAGTGCCCGTCTTTTGCCAAAACAGCTCCGTGCTCAAGTGATCGGACGAACCGGTGCCGGAATTACCAAAGGCAACCCTGTCAGGATTTGTCTTCAGGTACTTGATCAAGTCATCCACCGTCTTCACATCAAACTCGGGATGGACAACCAAGACATTGGGCGCGCGTGTCGCCAGCGTCAGCATGTCGAAACTTTTCTCAGGATCGTAGGGCAGATTACTGAACAATGCGGCATTGATCGCCAACACCGAAATAGTACCCAGCATGATCGTATAGCCGTCGGGTTTGGATTCGGCGACTTGCCCTGTGCCCAAGACACCGCCCACACCCGCTCTATTTTCGATCACGATGACTTGCCCCAATTGCTTGGAGGCAATGGGGGTCACCGCGCGCGCGACAAAGTCGGTAATCCCTCCTGGAGGGAAAGGCACGACCAATCGAATTGGTTTGTCCGGGTATTGCGCGAGAGCCGCAGTCGAACTGATGAAGAAGGCCGCGACGAGCGCATGAATAAAATTGAGAACCTTGGATTGCAACATGATGAACTCCGAAACGAACGATAGATCCTATGAAGGGCCGCGTGGATTAAAGGCTGCTTTCATCTTCAGAATTCACGCAATGTGGTGGTGGAGTTCACAATGTGTTGTTGAGGTTCAGCAACTTACCGAAATTCAGTATGGACCATTGGTCAGAGAATAATCAGGGTAAATACCCTACATTTTAATAAATCATTTAGAAAATGCTGGTGACTGAGCCACCGAGTCAGACAATTAAACCCGACCCCCCCATTTTTTTACCCCTCGACCTCTTGACATCCTCCCCGCCCTCAGTCGATGACTGCCGCTTGCGCGCAAAGGACGGGGATTCCTACGGTGCTCAGGCAAAAGCTGCCTGAGTCACTTCGGTGGGTTCCTGCTTCATCGAGCGGTCTGACTGCACCGACTCTCCACGGGCTAACAAGCGGTATCCCCGCTCTAAAATATTGATCGCGCCAACGACGTCAGCGTGATTTTCGTAGCCACAATCGACGCATAGGAATTTCGCCTGAGTCTGTCGATTCTCTTTTGATACGTTACCGCAGGCCGGACACGTTTGGCTTGTATGTTGCGGCGGTACAGCCAACAGTATGCCACCGCTCCACTGGGCTTTGTACTCCAGTTGTCGCCTGAACTCACCCCAGCCTTGATCAAGGATAGAACGGTTTAGGCCGGACTTCTGCGCGACCTTTTTGCCGGGCTGCTCGCGATTGCCCTTGGCGGACCGCGACATGTTCTTTACCTGCAAATCCTCAATACATACGAACGCGTGGTTTTGGCTGATCGTGGTACTGGTCTTGTGCAAGAACTCTTTTCTGGCATTCGCGATAGCGGTGTGAAGCTTCTGACCTTTAGTTTTTGCCTTTTTCCAGTTATTGCT
>CAITSH010000384.1 GCA_903895005.1 uncultured Pseudomonadota bacterium | reverse complement strand
AGTTCAGACGTGTGCTCTTCCGATCTTGCCCGATATCGACGGCACCGTTGTAGAACATGATGCGCCCGGCTCGTGTCAGACCGGCACGCATGGTCGAGGGATTGGCGATGACTGTGTTGCCGCAGCCGTACCACATGCAGGCCACGCCTATGCCGCGCCTCAGATGCGCGGTCTTGCCGCCCTTTTCCGCAGCGGCGTTGAACGCCCTGGATTCGGCCTGGGCCTTAAGCCAGCGCGGCTTGAGCGCCTCCAGACACTGTCCCAGGCCGGCACTGGCCTTTAGCACCTGCCCTGTGGCGGTGGCCTGTCCGGCGCGAATGGCATTGATCAATCGGAATTCGAGGCGGTCTATGCCGGTTTTTTCCGCAAGGTCATCGAGCAGGGTTTCATGCGCGAAAGTCGATTGCGGCACGCCAAAGCCGCGGAACGCGCCGGCGATCGCGTTGTTGGTATAGACGGCGCGCGTGTTGGCCTTCACGTTGGGCACGAAATACGGACCCGAGGCGTGGATAGGCACACGATTGGCGACGGTATTGCCCCAGGACGCGTAAGCGCCGGTATTGAAATCACCCTGGAAATCTGCGGCAAGCAAGTGCCCCTGTGCATCGCAGGCAAACCGTACGTGCATGGTTGCCGGATGACGCTTGGTCGTGGCGATCATCGATTCCTGGCGGGTGAACACCCCGCGCACCGGCTGCTTGAGTTTCCATGCGGCAATGGCCAGCAGGGGCTGGATGGCGATATCGAGCTTGCCGCCAAAGCCCCCGCCGATGGCCGACGGAATGATATGCACCTGAGCCGGTTTCAACTTGAGGATGCGCGCGATTTCATCGCGGTCCATGTAAGGGGTCTGGGTGCAGGAAAAAATGCGAATGCGCTCGACGCCCTTCTCGTTGAACTTTTCCGCATAGCCGGCCTCGGGTTCGATGTAACCGTGTTCGACATGGCTGGTGCTGAAATGGCCTTCGGCGACAAAGGGTGCGGCGGCGATGGCCTTGTCGGCATCACCCTTGACCACGCGGCCACGGACAAGCACGTTGTCCGGGTTGGTCGCGTGTAGCGGCTCGCGGGTGTCGGCCAGCGCCTGCGCCGAATCAAGCAAGGGGGTTTGCGCATGCCATATGACAGGCACTTCGTCATCGCGGATACGCATCACGGTTTCGTAGTCGCCGACCAGCGCGCACACCGCCTCCCCTTGAAAGCGAACGCGCATGTCACCGAATACCGGCTGGTCTTTGACGTCGGGGAAAATTCCAAAACTGTTCTCCGGTACATCGCGCGCCGTAACGATGTCAACGAGGCCGGGATGCGCCGCAAACAGGGGCTTGAAATCACCGAAGCTGAATGTCGCGCGTGCATGGGCCGAACGCACCGCCCGCAGCCAGAGCGAACCGGCCGGTGCCTTGTCGGCGCCATACAGTTCAGCCCCCGTCAGTTTGGCCACGCCATCAGTCTTGGGTGCGCGGCTGCCTACCGCCTTTCCGGCCGGCGGTTCGACAATGGCAAGGTCGCCCTTCGCCACGGCAAGCACCGCCTCGACGATCTTGCGATATCCGGTGCAGCGGCAAAGCACGCCTCCGAGCGCATCGAGCACCTGCTGCTCGTCGGGTTTGCTGTCACGCCTGAGCAGGTCCGTTGCCGCCATGAGCATGCCCGGCGTGCAGATGCCACACTGTGCCGCACCGTGTTTGTGAAAAGCCTGTTGCAAGGCGTTCAGCGCGCCATCCTTATCGGCAAGTCCCTCTACCGTGGTGACCTTGCGCCCCGCGCACTGGCCCAACCCGACAATGCACGAGCACACCTGCTGGTCATCGAGCAGCACGGTGCAGGCGCCGCAATCACCGGCATGGCAGCCTATCTTGGTTCCGGTCAGGCCGAGTTCGTCGCGCAACACGTCGGAGAGCCTGCTGGACGGATGGGAATGCACGTCGAACGCACGGCCATTGACGACGAGCGGCGTCGTCACTTTATCCGCGGGCTTGTTGTTCATGCTGCGAGTCTCTCAAGCGAGCGCCGGACCAGCGTTTGAACCGCATCCAGCCGGTATTCGGCGCTGCCGCGTACATCGGCGATGGGGGTGAGCGGCGCGAGGTCGGATGCCTCAATCAGGAGGGGCAGATCAGCGGACAGGCGCTTGCCGATCAGTTTTTTCTCCAGACCGGGCAGGCGTTTCGCGACCGCCGAGCAGGCGCCGATAGCGACTGAGCAACGATTGATCCCCCCGGCCGCATCGGTGGCAAGGACGATGGATCCCATCGCTATGGAGATAACGAGATACTTGCGCGACCCGAGCTTGAAAAAGTCGGCGCGGGTTGAAGCCGGCCATTTGGGCACGAGAAGGCTGGTGACCAGTTCGCCCGGTGCGCGCAAGGTCTTGCGGTTGGCGACGAGAAATTCTGAAAGCGGAACGACCCTAGTCGCATTAGCCCCGGTGAGCTCAACCTGCGTGTCAAGGGCGAGCAGCGCCGGAACGCCGTCTGCCGCGGGTGATGCGTTGCAGATATTGCCGATCAGCGTCGCGGTGTTCTGGATCTGCGGTCCGCCGATCTCGCGTGCTGCCATTTTCAAGCCGTCAAAACAGGGTGGCAGGCCGGCGTTGATGACTTCGGTCCACGTTACGAGAGCGCCGATATGCCAGGCACCCGCGTCTTCACGGACTCCGCGCAATCTGGAAATGTTGGTGATATCGAGCACGTCCTCTTCAACGGGTATCCCCACACGTGCCGGGTAGAAGTCGGTGCCCCCGGCGAGTACGGCGTAGGGCCTTGAGGCGAGCGCCGAAAGGGCTTCAGGCAGGGTGTTCGGTCGGAGATATTGGCTCATCGGCGGCGAGGTTTCATCTTTTAAGCAAACGCTACAAAACGTCCGCTACTCTAGCCCAGTAAGCGCAGCAATTCAACGCCTTGATGCGGCCCGCCTCCCGACCGAAGCTTGCGCTGGTTCCGGGGCGCCGAGCACGGGAATCTCTGCCCATCGGAATGCACGAGATGAGTTGCGAGGCGTAGTGCTTAGGGACTGCGTTTGCAGGCACGCGGCAATTACTTTAAGCTTGAAGTAATTGCCTTTGCCACGGACATGCGCACGTCCGCGAAACGGCTAACTATCATCAAGAATCATAGAAACGAGTATGTGGAAACCACCTCAGCGCATCAAGTTCCAACCGCGTGCCGGCACCAGCCCGACCAAAGAACAAGCAGCGTCCTCGCGTCTATTCAGTCCCGTGCAGATCGGAAAAACGCGTCTTGAGCAACGCACCTGGGTCCCGGCAATGGTTCCCTGGCGCTCGAACGAAGACGGACTGGTAACCATCGACGTGCTGCAATGGTATGAGCGCTTTGCGCGCGGCCAACCCGGAGCGATCGTCATCGAGGCAACCGGCATTCGCGACATTCCCAGCGGGCCGTTGCTGCGCATAAGCCATGATCGTTATGTCGACGGGTTGCGTGAACTTGTGGACACGATTCATCGTGCGAGCGACGGGCACACCCGCGTATTCATCCAGATAATCGATTTCCTGAACAGTCGCCGGCGACCGGAGCCGGATAAATTTTTCCAGCGGTTTCTGCGCTTGACCGGGGCCCATCGGGAACGATAGAAGGCGCAAACATGGCCCGAAGAAGAAATTCGCGACCATCTCGCAACGCTCGCGGCGCCCGAATTGCAGGCGATCCTCGAACCGCGGGAATGGGAGGCCCTGCAATTCGGCGCCCGAGAGCGCGTCACCGACATGGATCAGCCCCACATCCGAAACCTGCCTGCGGTCCTGCCGGACCTGTTTGCTGCCGCGGCGGCGCGCGCACAAGCGGCGGGCTTTGACGGTGTTGAGTTGCACTACGCCCACGCTTACACCATGGCTTCGTTTTTGTCTGCGACCAACACCCGGGACGACGGTTATGGCGGCGCCCGTGAAAACCGCGCCCGCCTGCCTCTGGAGGTTTATCGCGCCGTGCGACAAGCGGTCGGCAACGACTTTACCGTCGGATGTCGCTTTCTCGCGGACGAGTGCATTGAAGGCGGAAACACCGTCGAGGACGCTAGCTGGTTCGGCGTCGAATTCGCCAAAGCGGGT
>CAITSH010000383.1 GCA_903895005.1 uncultured Pseudomonadota bacterium | reverse complement strand
CCGCTCAAGCGGCTGCGGCCGGTGGCCTCGGGCACCGTTGGCACGGTTACGGCGGCCTGGTTTTCCGCGGTGCTCGCCCTCGCGGGGCTTGCGCTCGCGCTTGCGGCTTCGCCCGCCGCACTCGCCATCGTCGCCGGTTACCTCGTGCTCAATACCGGCTACAGCCTCGGCCTCAAGCATGTCGCCATTCTCGACGTGTTCCTCATCGCCGCCGGGTTCATGCTGCGCATCCTTGCCGGAACCCTGGGCGTGGGTATTGCGCCCTCCCAATGGCTGTTGTTGTGTGGGCTGATGCTCACGGTGTTTCTGGGCTTTGCCAAACGCCGCGCCGAATTGATCGCCTTGCAGGGGGCGGGGGGCGACCATCGCCGGGTGCTGGACGACTACAGCCCTGCGCTGCTCGATCGCATGATTGCCGTGAGCGCGGGCGGTGTCATCGTCTGCTACGCGCTCTACACTGTCAGCGCCGAAACGGCGCTCACCCACGGCACGGCAAAGCTCGTCTGGACCCTGCCTTTTGTGCTGTATGGCGTGTTTCGTTATCTCTGGCTGTTGCACCGCGAAGGCGGTGGCGGCGACCCCTCCCGAGAGCTGCTGCGTGACATGCACCTGCTTGGTGCTACCCTGGGCTGGCTGGCAGTGACGCTGGCGGTACTCGCGGGTCGTGTCTGATTTGTCGTGTTGCGGCGCTTTGCTGCATAATTGTCGCGCTTCGCCCGGCCTTCCGGCCGGCGCGGACAAAGAGGATGCATAGTCGCCATGGCCGAAACAGCAGAAAAAATCCGGCTGCCGAATCTCCAGTTAATGGGGGATGCCACGCAGTTCGCCAGCCAGATCCACGGACTGATCATGTATTCCCCGCTGTTCGAGAATTTCAACCTCGCGGAAATCAGGCTGATGAGCCATTTCATGCAGGTGTACCGCGCCGAACCGGGAATCGAAATTCTGCGCGAGGGTGAGGACGGTGATTTTATGATGCTGCTGCTCGAGGGCCGCATCGAGGTGTTCAAGCAGGACCGCTGGAATTCGCCGCGGCTTATCGCGGTGGTGGATCCGGGAAAAAGCCTGGGTGAGATGTCGATGATCGACGGCGAACCGCGCTTTGCCAGTTGCGTGGCCTCCGAGGCGTGCCAGATTGCGGTGTTGTCGCGCGAGAACCTCGCGCGCATCATCCTGGAGCAGCCGGTGCTCGGGTCGAAGATTTTGATGGAACTCGTTTTGATGCTGTCGCAGCGGTTGCGCCAGACCAGTTCGAGGTTGGTGAATTACATGGACAGGGAAGGCCAGGATCCGACGGCCTGAACTACTTGAAAATGTCAGTTGGCAGACAGCGTCCTGTGGCACAATGTCGCGCTTGTCTTACAACCCGACAAGACGTTTGAGGAGACGTAGCAATGATGAGTAAGGTAAAAAACGCCAAGGATTTCTGGGCGGGCCTGATGTTCATAGCCTTCGGCCTGGCATTCATGATGGTGTCAAAAAACTACGCGATGGGCAGCGCGGTTCGCATGGGCCCCGCCTACTTCCCGACCGTGCTGGGCGGAATACAGCTGACCCTCGGTATCATAATTTTTGTGCGGTCCTTCCTGAGCAAGGTCGAAAATGGTGCGGTGAACAAATTGCACCTCAGACCCCTGCTCATCATTCTCGGCGCGGTTGTGCTGTTTGCCGTACTGCTCAAACCCGCCGGACTGGTGATCGCGATTTTCGCCCTCATCATGGTGTCGGCTTTTGGCGGCAACGATTTCCGTTTCAAGGAAATCCTGCTGGTGACCATCGTCCTGGTCATCGGATCCGTTGCGGTCTTCTACTACGGCCTCGGGCTGCCTTTCAACCTCTGGCCGGAACTGGGGAACTGACATGACTGAACTGATTGCAAACCTCAGCCTGGGCTTCGGCGTCGCGCTATCGCTCAGCAACCTGATGTACTGCTTCTTTGGCGTGATTCTCGGAACGCTGATTGGTGTGCTGCCCGGTATCGGCCCGGTCGCCACAATCGCGATGTTGCTGCCCGTCACGTTCAACCTGCCGCCGGTTTCGGCGCTGATCATGCTGGCCGGTATCTACTACGGCGCCCAGTACGGCGGCTCCACCACGGCGATCCTGGTCAACCTGCCGGGGGAGTCTTCTTCGGCCGTGACTACGCTGGACGGTTACCAGATGGCCAAGCAGGGCCGCGCCGGAGCGGCGCTCGGCATTGCCGCCATCGGCTCGTTCATTGCGGGAACGATCTCAACCATGGTGATCGCGGTTGCCGCGCCGCCGCTGGCTGAAGTTGCCCTGAAGTTCGGCCCGGCCGAATACTTCTCGCTGATGGTGCTCGGCCTCGTGGCTGCCGTGGTTCTGGCGCACGGCTCCCTGCTCAAGGCGATTTCGATGGTGGTGCTGGGCCTGTTGCTGGGCCTCGTCGGAACGGACGTGAACTCTGGTGTGGCGCGCTTCTCCTTTGGCATCCCGGAACTCTCGGACGGCATCGGCTTTGTTATTGTCGCCATGGGCATGTTCGGTTTTGCCGAGATCATCACCAACCTGGAGCAGGGCGAGGAACAGCGTGAGCTGCTCACCAAGAAGGTGACCAACCTTCTGCCGACGCTCCAGGACCTGAAGGACTGCTCGGGTGCGATTGCCCGCGGTACGGTCCTGGGTTCCTGCCTCGGCATCCTGCCCGGCGGCGGCGCCTTGCTCGCCTCGTTCTCGGCTTACGCGCTGGAAAAGAAGGTTTCCTGGAACTCCGCGCAGTTCGGTAAGGGCGCCATCCAGGGCGTGGCTGCGCCTGAGGCGGCCAACAACGCCGGTGCGCAGACTTCATTCATTCCGCTCCTCACTCTGGGTATTCCGTCCAACCCGGTGATGGCGCTGATGATCGGCGCCATGATGATCCAGGGTATCGCCCCGGGCCCGCAGGTGATGACCGAAAGGCCGCAGCTGTTCTGGGGCATGATCGCCTCAATGTGGGTGGGTAACCTGATGCTGGTGATCCTGAACCTGCCGATGATCGGCTTGTGGATCAAGCTCCTGACCGTGCCTTATCGCATGCTCTATCCGGCGATTCTGTTGTTCTGCTGCATCGGTGTGTATTCGATCAACAACAGCGGCTTTGACGTGGTGCTGACCTGTATCTTCGGTGTGCTGGGTTACTTCTGCACCAAGCTGGAGTGCGAACCGGCTCCGCTGATCCTGGGCTTCATCCTCGGACCGATGATGGAAGAGAACCTTCGCCGTGCCATGCTGCTGTCGCGCGGTGACCCCACAACCTTCGTGACCAAGCCGATCAGTGCAACGCTGCTGGCCGTTTCGGTGCTCATGTTGCTGGTGGTTCTCTCGCCGGTGCTTCGCAAGAAGCGCGAGGAAGCCTTCGTCGAAGACTGAGTTTCACCTTCGCGCAACAAAGGACGCCACGGCGTCCTTTGTTTTTTGTGGCGGGCAAGCCTGGCGTGTTTGCCCGACCAACGGGTTGGCGGGGCGCACGAATTGAATCCTGCAAGGAGGGAAACGTGAACAAGTGGCTTACGATCTGCGCTGGTCTCGTGCTGGCGCTCGCGGCATCGGCCGCAACCGCACAGGCCTATCCGGTGCGACCAATCCGGTTTGTCGTGCCTTACGCGCCGGGTGGGCCGCTCGATATCATGGCGCGCGCCATCGGCCAGAAATTGACAGAGTCTATGGGTCAGCCGGTGGTGGTGGACAACAAGCCCGGTGCGGGCGGCAACATCGGCGCAGATATCGTCGCCAAGGCCGTTCCGGATGGTTACACGATTGTCATGGGCGCCGTGGCAACCCACGCCATCAACCCGACGCTGTACCAGGGTATTCCGTACGACCCGGTCAAGGATTTCACGCCGGTAGCGATGGTCGCCGTGGTGCCTAATGTGCTGGTGGTGAATCCGGGTCTCGCGGCCGGCTCCGTGAGGGAGTTGATCGCGCTGGCCAAGTCAAAACCCGGAACGCTTAATTTTGGCTCCGGCTCGACCGGATCAACAGGGCATCTCGCCGGTGAATTGTTCAATGCGCTGGCCGGTGTGCAGATGGTGCATATTCCGTACAAGGGCGGCGCGCCGGCCATGGCCGACCTGCTGGCCGGACAGGTGCAACTAATGTTCGATAACCTCGCCAATTCACTGCCGCAGGTCAAGGCCGGCAGGTTGCGCGCGCTGGCGGTCACCACCGCGCAGCGTTCGGTGTTTGCGCCCGAGTTGCCGACCCTGGCCGAGGCCGGCGTGCCGGGCTTTGATCTCACCACCTGGTTCGGCGTATTCCTGCCTGGTAACGCCCCCCGCGATATCGTCGCGCGCCTCAATGCAGAGGTGAACAAGGCGCTCAACGCACCGGACATGAAGGAGCGTCTTGAAAAAATGGGCGCAGAGGCGCCGGTGAACAACACGCCGGAGCGATTTGCGGCCTTCATCAAAGTCGAGTTCGACAAATACCAGCGGGTGATCAAGGCGTCGGGCGCGAAGGTGGAGTGAGCCGTAACCGCGGGTCGCTGCGCTATGATTCGATTTTGAATTTTTACAAAGCCTGCCCGATGAATTCACCACGCTTTTCCCGTGCCGTCATGACGGCAATCTTCGCATTCACTTCGATCCTAGCCATCGGGGCCGCTCACGCCCAGGCCTGGCCGGCCAAGCCGATCCGCTTTGTCGTGCCTTTTCCGCCGGGCGGGGCGACCGATATCATCACGCGCGTCGTGGCGACCAAACTGGGGGAACAGCTAGGGCAGTCCGTGGTCGTGGAGAATCGTCCCGGTGCGGGCGGCAGTATCGGTTCGGATACGGTGGCTAAGGCGGTGCCCGACGGTTACACCATTCTCATGGCGACGAACAGCACGCATTCGATCGGTCCGGTGCTCAACCCGAAAATTCCCTATGTCGTCGAGCGCGACTTTGCGCCAATCACCGAACTGGCAAGGTCGCCGGACATCCTGGTCGCCAGTCCGACGCTGGGTGTGAATAGCGTACGTGAATTCATCGCGCTGGCCAAATCAAAACCGGGCCAGCTGAATTTTGCATCGAGCGGTAACGGCACCATCGTGCATTTGTCGGGTGAGTTATTCAAGAACATGGCCGCAATCGACCTTGTTCACGTGCCCTACAAGGGAACGGCATTGTCGATCCCCGACCTGATCAGCGGCCGCGTCGCCATCCTGTTTGAAAACATTATTGCCGGGATCGCGGACGTTAAAGGCGGCAAGGTCAAGGCGCTTGCGATTTCGGGTCCCGTGCGATCGACACTGCTCCCGGAGTTGCCGACCATTGCTGAATCCGGCCTCCCCGGTTTTGAAACCTTCACTTATTTCGGTGTTTTCGCACCGGCGGGCACCCCGCGCGAAATCCTGCAGCGACTGAACACCGAATTTGTGAAGCTGCTAAAGACACCGGAGATGCGCGAGGCGCTGGCACGCCAGGGCGCCGAGCCCGTTGGTTCGACGCCGGAGCAGCTTGCCGCGGTGGTCAAATCCGAATCCGAAAAATGGGGGCGGGTGATCAAGTCTGCCGGCGTCAAAATAGAATGAGGTGGTCGACTGGAAAGCCACGCCAGCAGGGCGTTTCCAGCGTATTAATCCGGGCTTGAACGGGCGTTTGTTCGCGAGGGCGGCAAGCGGTCAGGTCGGCTCGTTAAGGCCCTTTTGCCAAAGCACATCGGGCTTTCCGGCGTGCCGGTTGGCGGCGCGGCCGAAGACGAACATGAGATCGGAGAGGCGATTGACGTAAATGCGCGACGCTTCACTCACCGGTTCTTCCGCGGCAAGCGCAACAAGGGCGCGTTCGGCGCGCCGACAGATGGTGCGCGCCATGTGTGCGAGGCCGGCTGCGCGGCTGCCGCCTGGCAATATGAACTCCTTGAGCGGCGGTAGTTCGCTGTTGAACTGTTCGACCAGCCCCTCAAGGCGCGCAATGTGCGCTTCACTGATGCTGGTGCGCCCCGGGATGCATACCTCGCCGCCAAGATCGAATAGGTCGTGCTGCACGCCGACAAGGGCGTCGCCGATGGTGTCCGGAAGGCTCTCGGTCAGGAGCAAGCCGATGCACGAATTGAGTTCGTCAATGTCGCCAAGCGCCACGATGCGCAGGCTGTGCTTGTTGACGCGACTGCCGTCGCCTAGTCCGGTTTCGCCTGCGTCGCCGGTGCGCGTTGTGATCTTTGAAAGTCGGTGTCCCATGCGTTTGAATATAGCATGCGGCACGGTGCCCAAGCGCCGGCCATAGCCGCGCGCCGCGCGCTAAAATCCGCTCCCGAACAGTCGTTTGCGAAGGAAACCACCATGCCGGTGTCTGTGAGGCCGTCGCGCGAATCCGACCTTGCTGCGATCGCGGCGATTTATGCGCACCATGTGCTCAACAGCCTTGCCTCGTTTGAGCTCGCTCCGCCCGATTCGGCCGAGATCGCTCGCCGGCGCGCCGAAATACTGCAGCGCGGCCTGCCCTTTCTGGTTGCCGCCGAGGGCGACGTTGTTCTCGGTTACGCCTATGCCGCGCCGTATCGTGCACGGCAGGCTTACCAGCACACGCTCGAGGATTCGATTTACGTCGACAAGGATGCCATCGGCAGGGGCGTGGGCCGCATGCTGCTCGATGCGCTGCTCGCGGAGTGCGAGCGCGGCGGCTATCGGCAGATCATCGCTGTCATTGGCGATAGTGCCAACGCCGGCTCGATCGGCCTGCACCAAGCCTGCGGCTTTTCGCGTGTCGGGTTGCTGCCCGGCGTGGGATACAAGTTCGGGCGCTGGGTGGACAGTGTTGTCATGCAGCGACCCCTTGGCTCCGGGGCGGCTTTGCCGCCGGAAAGATCGGGTTTTGCGACATCCTGAAGAGGTTGCCCTTCCCGGGGGAGATCCGGGAAGGGCCGGCCTGACAACAAAAGCCTCGGGTCGAGGAGGAGGGTGACCCGGAATTCTTGCTTCAGCCGAAAAGGTTGCTATGCAGCACCACTGTCGGCTGACCCCCGAGTTCACACGCGAGCAGGTAAGCTACGGCTATGGCGCCGGCACTTATGCCGGCGTACACGGCGATCAGTCTGGTTGCTGCGTAGTTCATATTTGTTTTACTAAGTCAGAGCTTATTTCTATTTAACGAAGTCTAAGTAGCACGGTCTTATTTGTCTAATCGATTCCGTCGATTTAAACTATCCGTTCAATGGATATACGAAACGTCGATCTCAACCTGCTCGTGGCGTTTGACGCGCTGATTGCGGAGCGCAGCGTCTCGCGTGCGGCGACGCGCCTGCACCTGTCGCAACCGGCAACCAGCGCCGTGCTAGCGCGTCTGCGCGAGCTGTTCGGCGATGCCCTCCTGCTGCGCACCGCGCGGGGCATGCTGCCGACCGCGCGCGCGCTCGAATTGAGCGGGCCGGTCAAACAGGTGCTGGCCGAGATCAACCGGTTGGTCCAGCCGCAGACCGCATTCGACCCGGCGCGCGCCGACCTCACGTTCACGCTGTCGGCCTCCGACTACGTCGAGTACGCCCTGCTGCCTGCGCTGGTCGATTACATCGAGGGCAAGGCACCGGGCGCCCGGCTCGAGGTCAAGCCGATCGATTTCAATTTGATGGACAAGCAGCTTGAGTCGGGCGAGGTGGACGTGTGCGTCACGAGCTACCACAACGCTTCGCTGGGACTGCATGCGCGCCCGCTCTATACCGAGCGTCTGGTGTGCGTGGTGCGGCGCAATCACCCAACCGTGTCGGACAGCATCACGCTCGATCAGTTCTGCCAGCTCGATCATGTTTTTGCCTCGCCCAGCGGTGGCGGCACATTCGTGCGCCTGATCGATGCGGCGCTGAAGGCCGCGGGCCGCAGCCGCCGCGTACGCCTCAAGGTGCCGCACTTTCTGATGGTGCCCGAGATCATCGCACGCTCCGACATGGTGGCGGTGCTGCCCGAGCGGCTGGCGCGCGCCTATGCCCGCAAGCTGTCCATCCTCGAGCCACCGCTCAACCTGCCCGGATTCGACATTGCGGGCATCTGGCACGAACGCACCCATAACGACCCGGCGCAGCAGTGGTTGCGCCAGGT
>CAITSH010000382.1 GCA_903895005.1 uncultured Pseudomonadota bacterium | reverse complement strand
TGTGCCAGGCGCCCGACAGCGTCATCATGCCGTTGATCATGCCGCCCCAGGACGGTGCCAGCAGGATCAACGAGAACACCATCCCCAGAGATTGCGTCCCGTCGGGCAGTGCGGTGTAGTGCAGGTGGTGCGGGCCGGCCCACATGTAGGTGAAAATCAGCGCCCAGAAGTGCACCACCGAAAGCCGGTAGGAATATACCGGGCGGCCGGCCTGCTTGGGAATGAAGTAATACATCATGCCGAGGAATCCGGCGGTGAGGAAAAAGCCCACCGCATTGTGGCCGTACCACCACTGCACCATGGCGTCCTGCACGCCGGCGTAGGCCGAATAGGATTTCCAGAAGCTCACCGGGAGGGCCGCGCTGTTCACCAGGTGCAGCAGCGCGACGGTCAGGATGAATGCGCCGAAAAACCAGTTGGCAACGTAGAGGTGCGGCGTTTTGCGTTTGGCCACGGTGCCGAAAAACACCACGGCGTATGACACCCACACGAGTGTGATCAGTATGTCGATCGGCCATTCGAGTTCGGCGTATTCCTTGCCCGACGTGATGCCAAGGGGCAGGGTGATCGCGGCGAGCAGGATCACCAGCTGCCAGCCCCAGAAGGTGAAGCCTGCGAGCCAGCCGCAAAACAAACGCACCTGGCAGGTGCGCTGCACGATGTAATAGGAGGTGGCGAACAGGGCGCTTCCACCGAACGCGAAAATGACCGCGTTGGTGTGCAACGGTCGCAAGCGGCCGTAAGTCAGCCATGGAATGTTGAAGTTCAGTTCGGGCGCGAACAGCTGGGCGGCGATGATTACCCCCACCAGCATGCCAACGATGCCCCAGACCACGGACATCACTGCGAACTGCCTGACTACCTTGTAGTTATAGCTGGTGGCTTCCATCTTCCCCTGGTCTCTCTGTTGAATGTTGCGATGCGTTGCCACGTTGGCGAAGCAATGCTAACAAGCCCCAGATCGGTACATTTGACCTGGATCAAACAGGTGGTTTTCCAGGGGCTTCCGCGGGTGTTTTTGGATTGTCGTCATCGGCGAGCAGTTTTAGTGCGGGGCCGTCCAGGTCGTCGAATTGTCCGCTCCTGAGGGCAAACCAGAACACTGCCGCGATCAGAAATACCAGTGCAACGCTGAGGGGTATTAGCAGGTAAAGGATTTCCATCAGTGGCTTCCCATCATTGCGCTAATGACTGGAAACCCGCGCCAGACCTGGCTTTGCGGTCGATGGAGTGGCGGATACGCAGGGCGTTGACGACGACCACCAGCGAGCTCGCGGACATCCCGATACCGGCGATCCAGGGGGTTACAAGGCCGAAAAACGCGAGTGGCAGCACGATCAGGTTGTATCCCAGCGCCCAGACCAGGTTCTGGCGAATTACCGCCCGGGTGCGGTCGGCGACCGCGATGCCGGCGGCAAGGTCGCAGAGGGAATCGGAAAGTAGGACAGTGTCGGCGCGCACCCGTGCTAGGTCCGAACCGCCGCCCATGGCGACCGAGACATCGGCCTGGGCCAGCACAGGCGCATCGTTGACGCCATCGCCGACCATCGCCACGCGCGCGCCGCCGGCCTGGAGCATCTTGACGTAGGCCTGCTTGTCGGCCGGCGATGCCGGAGCCCTGACCGCATCGATGCCGAGCCGGGCAGCGGTGCACCGTGCGACGGCGTCCTCGTCCCCGCTGAGCAAATGCAGGCGGTAGCCGCGTCCTTTTAATGTCGATATCGCCGCCGCGGCATCGGGGCGCAGGCTGTCACCCAACCTGAAGGCTGCCAGCCAGCCCGTCTCGTCGCCCAGCCACACGACGGTGTCGGTAGTATGCAGCCAGGCGATAGGAATGCTCTGGTGGTGAAGCGCCGCTACAAAATCGGCGCGACCGAGGCGAACGGTGTGACCATCCATCTGTGCCTCGAGCCCGGCACCCGGAACGTTCAGCGGGCTGTCGATCACCGGCAGGGGGCCGGACCCGGCGGCGCTCACCAGCGCCCGCGCCAGAGGATGCTCCGAGCTGCGTTCCAGCGCTGCGGCAACGGCGAGGCAGGCAGCGCTGTTACGCTTGCCAAGCGCGAGGGTCTCGAGCAGCCGGACGTCCCCGAGTGTCAGCGTGCCGGTCTTGTC
>CAITSH010000381.1 GCA_903895005.1 uncultured Pseudomonadota bacterium | reverse complement strand
TGTCAAAGCGCACACCGAAGACCTGCAGATCGAGGTCCTGCTCGCAGCGCAGGCTGGCCACGGCAAAGCAACGGATGGCTTCCAGGTCATTGGCATCGCCACTGGCGGTGACTGTTGCCACCTTGTCATTGCCGACACTTTGCTTAGCCAGATAGGCTTGCGCGATATCGCTGATGTAATCGCCGCGATAGCCGTCGGCGGGCCATTCCGCAGCCTCGGGCGTCAATCCGCGTGCGCGCGCCTGCACCGACAGCGCGAGGTTGGCGATTTGCGCGCCGGCATCGTTGTAATAGAACTCGCGTGTGACGGCATAGCCCTGGCTGGCGAGCAGCGCGCACAGCGTGTCGCCCAGTGCGGCCTGGCGGCCATGTCCGACATGCAGCGGGCCGGTTGGGTTGGCCGACACGAACTCCACCAATACTTTTAGCTGCTGGCCCTGGTTGGATAGCCCGTAGCGGTCCGCCCGCTGCAGCACGCTGCGCACCACATTCTGGCGCGCAGCGGCCTGCAGTCGCAGATTGATGAATCCAGGCCCGGCGATCTCGGCGCTGTGCAACCAGTCTGATGCCGGCAGCGCCGCCACCAGCGCTTCGGCCAGCTCGCGCGGCTTGCGCTTGAGGCTGCGCGCCAGCTGCATTGCGACGTTGCAGGCGTAGTCGCCATGCTCGGCTTGTTTGGGACGCTCGAGCAGGATCAGTGACGCCGGCTCGTTCGGCGCGACCTGCTGCAGGGCTTGCGTCAGCAGTGTGGTCAGATGATGTTTGATTTCCAGGGACATGGTTGGGTGAGCAGCTGGGGTCGGCAGATCGGGGTTGGCGAATCGCGGTCGGAGGGCGGCAGGCTTGCAGTGGGCTCGGGCGTGACGGCGAGTAAATCGCGCTACGGACCATGTTTGACAGGAAACACGCGATTATAGCGGTGTGGGGGTACCGCCCTGGCTTAGAATGCGCGGCTGTAATGCAGTCAAACCCCGTTTTCAAAACCGTATTCAACTCAGGACAACATCATGGGCAAGGGCGACAAGCGCACATTCAAGGGCAAGGTCTTCAAGGGTTCGCATGGCAAGACGCGTCCTGGCCGCACCAAGAAAAAAGAAGTGGCAGCGCCGGCAAAACGCGCTCGCTGAGGCTTCGCGCGCAGTATTCCCTGCGCACTGCTCGCTCAGTATTCGATTGGATCGACGTCGATGTGCCAGCGCACCGCACGGTTGCGTTCGGCCTCGGCGTAGAGCGCTTCGGACCAGGCGTGCAGGAAGTGTTGCAAGGCCGGGCGTGAGCCTGATTGCGCCACCACTTGCGCTCGTTCCCAGCCGCCCAGCCGTGCCAGCGACATGGGCGCGGCATCAAACAGTGTCACTGCCTCGCGATCGGCCGGTGCCAGGCGGATCGCTTGATCCAGAAAGCGTGTGGCATCGCGCATGACATGCGCTTCGGCGCGCAGCACCGCCTCATGCACAAACGGCGGAAAGCCGGCGGATTCCCGTTCCAGCAGGGCGCTCTCGGCATAGCCGGCGTAGTCGTGTCGCGCCAGGGCGCGGAACAGGGCGTGATCCGGGTAGCGTGTCTGCACCAGCACCTCGCCCGGCAGCTCGGCCCGTCCGGCCCGTCCGCCCACTTGCTGCAGTTGTGCGAACAGGCGCTCGCCAGCGCGATAGTCGGCGGCAAACAGACCGGCATCGGCATTGAGCACGCCAACCAGGGTCAGGCGCGGGAAGTCATGACCCTTGGCCATGATCTGGGTGCCGATCAGAATGTCGGCCTCGCCATCACGCACCTGTGTCAGCAGGCTTTCCAGCTTGTCGCGCCCGCGTGCGCTGTCGCTGTCGATACGCAACAGTCGTGCCTCGGGAAAGCGCTCGGCCAGGGCTTCTTCCACGCGCTGCGTGCCACGTCCGAACGGTTGCAGGTCGAGGTTGCCGCAGTCCGGGCATTGCCGCGGCACCCGCTGCAGATGGCCGCAATGGTGGCAGCGTAATTCCCGCGCACCTAAATGCACCACCAGGTTGGCGCTGCAGCGCGGGCAGCCGCTGACCCAGGCGCAGGCGGGGCAAGCCAGTACCGGGGCATAGCCGCGCCGGTTGAGAAAAATCAGCGATTGCTCGCCGCGTTGCAGCCGCGCTTGCAGCGCCTCACACAGTGGCTCGCTCAGGCCGTCCTTGACCGGATAGCGCCGGCTGTCGAGCATGCGTACCACCGGCGGTGCGGCTTGCCGATGCGCCCGGCCGGTGAGGTCCAGTCGCAGATAGCGTCCGGACTTGGCATGCTGCCAGGTCTCCAGCGAGGGCGTGGCCGAGGCCAGCACCACCGGTACGCCGGCATTGCGTGCCCGTACCAGGGCGCAGTCGCGGGCCGAGTAACGCAGGCTTTCCTGCTGCTTGAACGAGGCGTCCTGTTCCTCGTCCACCACGATCAGCCCCAGACGCGGCATCGGGCAGAACACCGCCAGCCGCGTTCCCAGCACGATATCGGCCTGGCCGGATTGCGCCGCCAGCCAGTCGCGGGTGCGCGCCATGTCGCTCATGGCACTGGTCTGCACCGCGATGCGGGCGCCGTCAAAGCGCTGGCCGAGGGTGCGCGCCAGGGTCGGGGTGAGGGCGATTTCCGGCACCAGGATCAGCACCTGCTGTCCGCGCGCCAGCACCTCGGCCGCCAGATGCAGGTAGACCTCGGTCTTGCCGCTGCCGGTGATGCCGAACAGCAGGCTGGTCGAGTAGCTGCCCAGACGCGCCTGCAAGGCGGTGATGGCGGCGCTCTGTTCCGCGTTCAGGGGGTGACTGGAAGTGAAACTGAGCCTGGGGTTGAGGCCGCCGCCAGTGCCTTTTTGTGAGTGCTTGCTATCAGAAATACCATGATTTTCAATAACTTCTTCGAGCGGGGCGATCCAGCCGTGATGGCGCAGGCGGGCCATCACCGCAGCGGCTGGTGGTGGCTCGCAGGCGGCCGCGGTGCGTGCTCCGTCCAGCAATTGCTCCAGCACCCGTCGCTGCGCCGCCGACCTTGCGGGCAGGTCGGGCAGGGCGGCGCGACCGCTATCGGTGATCTGCCAGACCGTGGCCGGCGCGGCCAGCGCCTGGACCCGGCGCAGGCGTGGCGGCAGGGCGTTCATCACCACTTCGCCCAGCGGCTTTTGGTAGTAGCTGGCGCAAAACTGCGCTAGTGCCAGCCAGTCTGCGCCCAGGGCCGGGATATCGCGCAGCACCGTATCGGCCGGGCGCAGCTTGGCCGTATCCATGTCGCTGACCGTGGGTAGCTCGACGATCAGGCCAAGCATCTGCTTGCGCCCGAAGGGCACTACCACCCGCCGGCCGAGGTCGTTACTGCTGACGCCCGGACAGAGGTAGTCGAATAGTCGCGGCAGGGGCAGATCCAGCGCGACCCGGATCAGGCCGGCAGAGACGGTATCGGTTGCATCGAGTGCGCTGGGACCCTCGCCGGGCGAATCGGTGAGCGGATTTGTTGACGCAGTCATCGGCGGCAGGCGGCAAATACCAGCGACATAGTTAGCGCGAAGTCTTCACAGGAAGGGTGAGGGAGTGTCGCCGAAACCCCTGATCGCAAAGGCTTTTTATGTTTTCGGGCGGGGCTGTGGAAAACTTTGTGCATAAAGCCGTCACAAATTCGTAAATGACGGATTTCAAAGGGAAAATTTTTTGTCAAGCAAATCGCTATTATAAAAAAATACGTTAAAAATCAATAGGTTATGAACAATATCTATCATGGCAAACGGGTTCTGTCAGCTTGGATGCTGGCCTGGTCCCGTTTGTGCATAACTGCCTGAATGTGCGGCCAAATGCGGTATGAAAGTGTGTTAGCGCAGTTATGGTGACTGGTATGCCGAGCCACGGGCGCTGGCGGCATGCACGGTGTCGACCAGCCTTGCCACATGTTCCGGTGGTGTGAACTGGGAAATGCCATGGCCGAGGTTGAACACATGGCCATCGCCGCCGCCAAATGAGGCCAGCACCCGGCGGGTTTCGCGCTCTACCGCATCGGCCGAGGACAACAGCACGGTGGGGTCGAGGTTGCCCTGCAGCGCCACCTTGTGGCCGACCCGCGCCCGGGCTGCGCCCAGGTCGACGGTCCAGTCCAGGCCGAGGGCGTCGCAACCCAGCTCGGCCATGGCTTCCAGCCAGCCACCACCGCCCTTGGTGAAGACGATGGAGGGGACACGCGCGCCGCTGCTGTCGTGGCGTTTCAGGCCGGCCAGAATCTGTTGCATCGGCGCCAGCGAGAACTCCCGATAGGCAGCGTCGGACAACGCACCACCCCAGGTGTCAAACAGCATCACCGCCTGGGCGCCGGCCTCGATCTGGGCATTGAGGTAGGCGGTGACGGCGGCCACGTTCACCGCCAGGATGCGATGCATCAGGTCAGGGCGCTGGTACAGCATGCTTTTGACGGTACGAAAGTCGTCGCTGCCGCCGCCCTCGACCATGTAACAGGCCA
>CAITSH010000380.1 GCA_903895005.1 uncultured Pseudomonadota bacterium | reverse complement strand
GCTGCGGGGAAAATGCCCGTGGTCTTGGCCGACACCGTGGGGTTCATCCGCCATTTGCCCCATGAGCTGGTCGCCGCGTTCCGTTCCACGCTGAGCGAGGCCAGCGAAGCCGACTTGCTGTTGCAGATTATCGATGCCAGCGACGACAGGATCGACGATACGATTTTCCAAGTGGAGGAAGTGCTGCTGGAGATTGGCGCAGACCGTATCCCGAGGATTCAAATTTACAACAAGTTAGACTTACTGGAAGGGGCGCAAGCACGGGCAGAGCGTGACGGGCAAGGGCAAATGGTCAAAATTTGGCTGTCGGCACGGACCGGGGAAGGGATAGGGCTGCTGGTTGAGCACGACATGGACGCGGTGTTCCGGCTCGCCGACCGTATTTCGGTGCTGGTCAACGGCCGCCTGATCGCTACCGGCGAGCCCGAGGCGATACGCAACAACGCCGATGTAAAAAAGGCCTATCTCGGGGATGAATTGGAGGGCCACACATGAGCGGCGCCCTGTTACGCGTTGAAAACCTTGAGACGGCCTATGGCGCAAGCAAGGTGCTGTTCGGCATCGGCTTTGAAATCCGCGCCGGCGAGGTCGCCACACTGCTCGGGCGCAACGGCATGGGCAAGACCACGACCGTACGCTCAATCATGGGCATGACGCCCGCGCGCGGTGGCGACATCCACTTTCGCGATACCGCCATCACCCGCTTCAGCTCCGACCGCATCGCGCGCATGGGCGTCGCCCTGGTGCCCGAGGGCCGGCAGATATTTCCTAATCTCACGGTGCGCGAAAACCTCGTCGCCTTTGCTGGCAATCGCAGCGGCACCAACGCGCCCTGGACGCTGGACAAGGTGTTCGGATTTTTCCCGCGCCTTGCCGAACGCAGCAGCAACATGGGCAACCAGCTTTCGGGCGGCGAGCAGCAAATGCTCGCCATCGGCCGCGCGCTGATGACCAATCCGCACCTGTTGATCCTCGATGAAGCCACAGAGGGCCTCGCGCCGCTGATTCGAGAGGAAATCTGGCAATGCCTTGCCGCGCTCAAGGGCCAGGGCCAGACCATCCTGGTCATCGACAAGTATGTCGAGCGCCTGATCAAGATCGCCGACCGCCACACCATCATCGAACGAGGCCGTGTGGCCTGGCAGGGAAGCTCGGCCGAGCTCGATGCCGACCACGGACTGTGGCACCGTTACCTCGGCGTCTGACCGCTACAACAACGCGTCATGCCGAACAAAAGAGCACAAAGGAGAGCACGATGAAGGTATTGCAACCGCCCGGATGGGCCAAGCCACGCGGCTACGCCAACGGCATCGCCGCCAGGGGCACTCAGGTGTTCATCTCCGGACAGATTGGCTGGGATGCGGAATGCAAATTTGTATCGGATGACTTTGCCGCGCAGGCAAGGCAGGCGCTCGCCAATATCGTCGCCGTGCTGGCCGAAGCCGGTGGCAAACCCGAACACATCACGCGCATGACCTGGTACGTGGTCGACAAGCGCGAGTACGTCGGCGCCTACAAAGCGATCGGTGAGGCCTACCGCGAAATCATCGGCCGTAACTTCCCTGCGATGAGTGCCGTACAGGTTGTGGCGCTGGTTGAAGACCGCGCCAGGGTCGAGATCGAGGCGACCGCAGTAGTGCCGGACTAAGCTCCAGCACCGTGCCATATGCGAATTTAAGTTCGAAGCGCAATGGGTATGGGCTTGAGGCCGAAGAGTACCTCGTGCGGGGTCAGGTAGCCAAGACACTTGCGTGGTCGTTGGTTTAGCTGGTCTGCAATCGATTGGAGTTTGGCTTCGGTTAGCCGCT
>CAITSH010000379.1 GCA_903895005.1 uncultured Pseudomonadota bacterium | reverse complement strand
TGTCACGCGCGGCCACGAAGGGGCGGGCATGGTTCCGCTGAATTACATCGCCCGCAACCTGTGGACACGGCGGCTGACGACGGTGCTGACCGCCGGGGGGCTTGCGCTCGTGGTATTCGTGTTTGCCGCGGTATTGATGCTCGACGCCGGGCTCAAGCGCACGCTGGTGACGACAGGCGAGTTCGACAACCTGGTGGTGATACGCAAGGGCTCGGAAACCGAAATCCAGAGCGGTATTTCGCGCGAGCAGGCGAATGTCATCGAGATGAACGCTGCGGTCGCACTCAATGCCGAGGGCCTGCCCCTTGCCGCCAAGGAAACCGTTGTGCTGATTTCGCTCAAGCGCAACGGCTCGGACAAGGCGTCCAATGTGGTGATACGCGGCACCTCGCCAGGCGGGCTGCGCCTGCGGCCGCAGGTGAAAATCGCGCAGGGCAGGATGTTCCGGCCGGGGTCCTCGGAAATCGTCGTCGGCAGCAGCGTGTTGAACGGCTACGCGGGCACGCAGATCGGCGAGCGGCTGCGTTTTGCGCAGCGCGAGTGGACCATCGTCGGCAGCTTTGACGCGGGCGCCAGCGGCTTTGACTCCGAGGTCTGGGGCGATGCGGACCAGTTGATGCAGTCCTTTCGCCGCGTCAGTTACTCGTCCATGGTCGTGCGGCTGGCCGACACCGCGCTGTTCGAGCGCTATCGCGGCGAAATCGGCGCCGACCCGCGCCTTACCAACGAGGTCAAGCGTGAACAGGTGTTTTACAGCGACCAGTCGCGCGCGCTGTCGACTTTCATCAGCATTCTCGGGTTGACGCTGACGGTTATTTTTTCCATCGGCGCGATGATAGGCGCGATGATCACCATGTACGCTTCGGTGTCCAATCGCGTCGCCGAAATCGGAACCCTGCGCGCACTCGGGTTCCGGCGCGCGAGTGTGCTCGGTGCCTTCCTGTTTGAAGCGCTGCTGTTGGGATTGGTGGGCGGGGTGGCGGGCCTTGCCTGCGCTTCTGTGATGCAGGTGGTTTCGTTTTCGACCACCAATTTCCAGACCTTCGCCGATTTGTCATTCAAATTCCTGCTGACGCCGGAAATCGCGGTAAAGACGCTGCTGTTTTCGGTGGTGATGGGCCTCGCAGGGGGCTTTTTGCCCGCGGTTCGCGCGTCCAGGCTCAACATCGTCGACGCGCTGCGCGCCGCCTGACGATCTTCTTCCCCTTTTTTGTCGTACCCACCTTGTCGCACTCTCTTGGTCGCACCCATGCGTCTTTCCGGTTACCCTTCGCCCATGACTGAACTTCTGCCCGATTCCCCTCCCGTTGCCAGCAATGTTTTCAAGCCCACGCGCGAGGCCGCACTTGAACGGCTCGCCGATGTCGATGTCGGCGGCTATGCGCGGCGGCGCAATTATGTCGACGGTCCGGTGACGCGCCTGTCGCCGTACCTGAGCCACGGCCTGATCGAATTGCCCGAAGTGCTGCAACGACTGCGCACGCGCGGTCCGCTGCCGATACAGCACAAGCTGGTGTTCGAGTTCGCCTGGCGTGAATACTTTCAGCATGTCTGGCGCCATCTCGGCGACGGCATCCTGGAGAACGTGCGCGATCCGCGGCCGGGCGCGGTGTATTCAGACGTGCTGCCCGCCGATATTATTGGCGCGCGCACCGGCGTTCCGGTGATTGATGCGAGCGTGCGTGATTTGTACGCGACCGGTTACGTTCACAACCACGCCCGCATGTGGCTCGCCTCCTACATCGTGCACGTGCGCAAGGTTCAATGGCGCGTCGCGGCTGACTGGATGTACGGCCACCTCCTGGACGGCGACCTGGCGAGCAATCATTTGTCCTGGCAATGGGTCGCAGGCAGCTTCAGTGCCAAGCCCTATCTTTTCAACGCCGCCAACGTGGCCGAATACGCGCCCGCGCTGGCCAGCCCGGGCACGGTCATCGATTGTGGCTACGATCGCCTGGAGGCGCTGGCAAATAGTGCCGAGAGCGCGGGCCCGGAACCCGCGGCGCCGAAAAAGGGGGTCGCCATGCCCAAGCTGTTTGCTCGGCCGCCGGCAAAGCTCAAGGCGAAGCTGATCGACAGCCTATCTTCGCTGGGCAGTATCCGCAGCCAACGCGCCGCTCTGCTCCATCCATGGTGGTTGCAGGCGAGGCCGGACAGCAGCCTTGTTATCGGGGTGCTGCACGCGCCCTTTCACGAGAAATTTCCGTGGTCCGCCAAGCGTTGGGCGTTTGTGATGGAACGCATGCGCGCGGTCACCGACGTGATCTGGTACGGCGATGTCACGCACTTACCCGAAGAACTTCTCGATGCGGGTGCGGTGTCGTTATCATCGCGCCGCACCTTCAACCCGGGCTATGCCGATGCTCTGGACAATCCGGAGGTCGAATTGTCCGAAACGCCGCGCTTCCTGGAAGACCCGGACGTGCTGTGCGGATCGTTCACGCGGTTCTGGAACCAGGTGGTGCCCGCCCCGGTGGAATCGCCACGCGATCGGGAGCGCGTGCTGGCGAGGAAGCTGCGTACTTGAAATTCCCGCGGTCGACAGGACGGCGATGGCTGACCTTTGGTGCATCCGTGCTTGTGGCGGCCCTCTTTTCCGGCTGCGCCTACCTCGATATCAAGCAGCGCGAGCTGATTTTCCGTCCGATCAAGGAGTACGCCAGCACGCCGGCTGAATACGGCCTGGCCTATGAGGATGTCTGGCTCACGGTTGGGGCCGGGGGCGGCGCAGGTGACCCCGGTATCCCGAACGGATCGGGCGAACGCATTCACGGCTGGTGGATGCCCGCAGCCGAGCGCAATGCGCCCGCGCTGCTTTACCTGCATGGCGCGCGCTGGTCCATCGGCAACAACCTGTTTCGCATTGCGCGCCTGCGCGAGGCGGGCTTTTCCGTGCTTGCGATTGATTACCGCGGTTTCGGCAGGAGCGACGGCGATCTGCCGTCCGAAGCGCAGACCTACGAAGATGCGCGCGCGGCATGGCGCTGGCTCAGCGCCAAGGAACCGGATGCGAAGCGGCGTTTTATTTTCGGCCACTCGTTGGGCGGGGCCGTAGCCATAGACCTGGCTTCGCGCAGTCCGGAGGCGGCGGGCCTGATTGTCGAGGCGAGCTTCACCTCGATTCCCGACATGTCCAGCCGCAGCTACTGGTATGTACCGACGACGGTGCTGACACAGCGCTACGATTCGATCGGCAAGATCCCCCGAGTGACACTGCCGGTGTTGTTCATGCACGGCAAGGCCGACGGCGTCGTGCCCTGGCAGATGAGCGAACGACTGCATGCTGCGACTACCGCGCCCAAGCGCCTGGTGCTGATGGAAGAGGCCGGGCACAGCAATATGTCGTGGAAATTTTCCGAGGAATACCGCCGTTTGCTGCGCGACTTTGTGGACGAGGTGCGCGGCAAGGCCGGCACGGCCGCGAACTAGCGCGTTCAACGATAAGGGCGAGCCCTGGGGATTCAGGGGCCACATCCGGCGTGCTATCCTGCGCGGCCCCCCGATTCACATTTTTGAACTTTTCAATCTTTGCGGGCCATTATGAACATCACCATTCTCGACGATTATCAGGACGCCGTGCGCGGCCTTTCGTGCTTTGCCAAGCTTGCCGGCCACAACGTGACGGTGCATCGCGACAGCATCAGTGATCCGGACGCACTGGTGGGGCGTCTTGCCGACGCCGACGCGGTGGTGTTGATCCGTGAACGCACGCGCATCCCCGCCGCGGTGATCGAGCGCCTGCCCCGGCTCAAGATATTCAGCCAGACCGGCGGCGCCGGGAAACACATCGACGTCGAGGCCTGTACTCGTGCCGGAATCGTGGTTTGTGCCGGAACCGGCGCGCCTGACGCCCCGGCCGAGCTGACCTGGGGACTGATCCTCGCGTCGGTGCGCTCGATTGCGCTTGAGGACCGGCGCCTGCGTGAAGGCCGCTGGCAGACCACGCTGGGCCGCACACTCAAGGGCATGACCCTGGGCATCTACGGCTACGGCAAGATCGGTTCGTTGGTGGCCGGCTACGGCAAGGCCTTCGGCATGAACGTCATCGCCTACGGCCGTGAGGCCTCGGCGCGTCGCGCGCTGGCGGATGGCGTGACCGTCGTGTCGAATCGCTCGGAAATTTTTTCAAAGCCCGACGTGCTGACGATACACCTGCGCCTTGCGCCGGAAACGCGCGGCATCGTGACGCGCGAAGATCTCGCGCTGATGAAGCCCGATGCGGTGTTTGTCAACACCAGTCGCGCAGAACTGGTGGGGCCGCGTGCGCTGGAAGCCGCGCTCGCCGCAGGCCGTCCCGGGTTTGCCGCAGTCGATGTGTTCGAGGGGGAGCCCATTCTTGGCGCCAATCACCCCCTGCTCAAGATGGACAACGTTGTGGCGACGCCGCACCTTGGCTACGTCACCGAGGATAATTACGAGTTGTATTTCGGCACCGCTTTCGACAACATCCTTGCCGTCACCGCCGGAGCGCAAGCCAAGACCGTTGTCAATCCAGAGGCGCTGGGCAAGCGCTGAACCCCGACCGGTAACCCCGGTACGTAAACGGCAATCGGCTGGGAACCCTTACCAGATGGGGGTTTCCAGCCGATGTTATGCGTGTGAGGCGGGTGCCTGGCTCAGACGACGTAGGTCAGCGCAAACATCCCGGCCACAGCCACCAGCACGAACCACAGCGGGTTGAAAGGCTCCGCGGTAGCCGCCTTGCCGCCTGCCGCAGCTGGACTTGCCGCGTCGCTCACCGCCGCTGCGGGCCCGGCGACCTTGGCGTTAAAGGCCTTGAAAAAATCTTCCGCGAGCTTTTTCGCCACGCCGTCTATGAGGCGTGATCCCACCTGTGCAAGCTTGCCGCCGACCTGCGCCTTGGCGACATACACTAGTTTGGTGCCCGCGCCCTCCGGTGAAAGCGTCACCTGTGCGCCACCCTTGCCAAAGCCGGCGGCGCCGCCGTTGCCACTGAAGGCGAGTGAATAGGATGTCGGCGGATTGATGTCCGAGAGCAGCAGGTTGCCCTTGAAGCGCGCCTTGACCGGGCCCACTGCGGCAAGGATGGTGACGTTGAATTCGGTGTCCGACACCTTCTCGATGGTTTCGCAGCCGGTGATGCAGGCCTTGAGTACTTCGGGGTCGTTGAGTCCGTCCCATACGATGGCCTGGGTTTGCGGGATGAGTTGTTCGCCTGTGAGTTCCATATGTCTGTATGTCTTCCAGAAATGTGTGCGTTCCCGCACCGGTGTGAAAATGTACCGACGGCGGGGCATGATGCCACGACCCGGGGTCTGATCTGGCTAGGCTGCCAGGCTTGCGCCGACCGTGCCGCTGCGCTTGATCTTCGCCAGTATACGTCCCAAGTCGACCAAGCTGGCGATATTGTGCACCGGCAGGAAGGCGTCCACGTGGGGCAGCATGGCCTTGACGCCGGCCGGCTTGGCTTCGAAAGAACTGTAGCGCAACAAGGGGTTGAGCCAGATGAGTTGACTGGTGGATCGATGCAGGCGCGCCATTTCCTGCGACAGGCCGTCGCCCGCCTCGCGGTCCAGACCGTCGGAAATGAGAAGCAGCACGGCGTTCTGGCCCAGCACGCGCCGGCCCCATTGCAGGTTGAACTCGTGCATCGAGGCGCCGATGCGCGTGCCGCCCGACCAGTCGGCGACGATTTCGGCGACGCGATCCATGGCGAGGTCGACGTCGCGATGCCTGAGGGCGCGTGTTACGTTGGTCAGCCGAGTTCCGAACACAAAACAGTGGACGCGGTCGCGGTCGTTGGTGAGCGCATGCAGGAAGTGCAGGAACATACGCGAGTAGCGGCTCATGCTTCCCGAGATGTCACACAACACCACCAGCGGCGGATGGCGTTTTTGCGGCGAGCGGTGGCGCAGCGGGATGAGGTCGCCGCCCGAGCGCAGGGAGGCGCGCAGGGTCGCGCGCGCATCGATCTGGTGGCCGCGCGCGTCCGGTGCGAGGCGGCGCGTGCGCACCTCGGGAATCGGCAGGCGCAGTGCGGCGATCATTTTTTTCGCCTGCGCCAGTTCCTCGTTGGTCATGGTCTCGAAGTCGGCGTGTTGCAGAAGCTCGCGGTCCGACACGGTGAAGGTCGAATCAATCTCGACTTCCTGGTCCTGCTCGGGTTGTTGTTTCTCGTCTTGTTCGGTACCGGTGGAAAAGGCCTCGGCGAGGCGGTTGCTGGCCTGTTCCTCGCCGTCTCCGGCGCGGCCGTAGACCTGCGGCATCATCAGTGCCATCGCGCGCTCGAGCATTCTCGGATCGCGCCAGAAAATATGGAACGCCTGATCGAATATCTCGAACTGCTCGCGCTTGCCCAGGAACAGGCTGGCAAGGGTCCAGT
>CAITSH010000378.1 GCA_903895005.1 uncultured Pseudomonadota bacterium | reverse complement strand
TTCCTGGCCGCCACCAGCTGCGACCTCGAGATCATGGTGCGCGAAGGGCGTTTTCGCGCCGACCTGTACTACCGCCTGCGCATGATCCGTGTGCACGTGCCGCCACTGCGCGAGCGCGGCGTTGACGTGGTGCGGCTGGCCGAGCATTTCCTTGGCATTTACGGCGGGCGCTACGGCAAACCCGGCCTGCGCCTGAGCAGCGACGCCATGGCCGCCCTCAACCGCCACGCCTGGGAGGGCAATGTGCGCGAACTCAAGAACACCATCGAGCAGGCGGTGGTGTTTGCCAACGGTGACATCATTGGCAACTGCTTTGATTCGCCGATATCGCCACGTCAGACGCGTCACTAGAAAGCCGGCGCTAAAAGCCGGGGACAGGCCATGGTTTTTCGGTTGCCAAAAGCGGAAACGCCCGGAAATCAGCCACTGGCGTGGCTTTCCGGGCGATGGGTTGATGGGGGAGGGCTTGGGCGTGCTGTTCGCGGCTTGTCTTTAAGCGAACCGCGGACAGTCGGGTTGCTTACTGATTACTGCTTGTCGTTTATTGCCGGACTTGCCGCGCTGTCGCGCATGCCGTCCTTGAAGCCGCGCACCGCGCCGCCGAGGTCGTTGCCGGCGTTGCGTAATTTCTTGGTGCCAAACACCAGCATGACGATCACCAGGACGATGCCCCAGTGCCATATGGAAAAACTGCCCATGCCACTCTCCTTGAATAATTATGTTTGCGGTCGCGTACCGGACGATTCCGGCATTGCGACCCGGTTTGCCGGCCTACTCGGGTTCGTCGGCCGGATCGGTGAATTCCCAGGGTTAGCTGTCCTCGATAAGCGAAAGCGCCTCATCAATATCGCAAGCCTCAAATGCTGCGGATGACTGATCGTAGCCTGACTCCATCATCATTCTCATTTCATGTCTCCTTTGAAGTTCACCGGTGTTGTCGGCGGTATTGCCGGGTTTGTCGGTTGCCGTTTGCGAATCAGCGCGTCCGGCCGTGAAAACACTATAAGGCTGCGGCCGGCGGCAGCACTATGGCAACAGTGTCGGCATCACGTAACCCGGTGTAACCGCGCTCTGGCAACCGGCAGGCGGCAAGCGCAGCCGATCGGTCGATTTGCAACGCGATTCATGTCTTTCCCGCACCCCCGTTTCAGGTAGTCTTCGCAACTCAAAATTCAGAGGGAAAATCATCCATGTCCATGTCTTTGTTTGCCGCTATGCGCCAGACCCGCCGCGCCGTGTCGGCCTTGTTCGCCACGCTGTTTGCCGCGCTGTTTACCGCGGTGTGTGCGCCGGCCCTCGCGCAGCAGCCGGCTCCCGCAACCTTCAATGTAGGCGTGCTGCCCAACATCAGCGCCCGCCTGATCCTCGGTCAGTACCAGCCCCTGAGTGAATTCTTCGCGCGCCAGCTCGGCCGCAAGGTGGAGATCGTCACCGCCGCCAATTTCAAGGCCTTTGCCGAGGCGACGCGCAACCGCGAGTACCAGTTGATCGTCACCGCCCCCAACCTGGGGCGGCTGGCGCAAAAGGATTCGCAATGGGAGCCGCTCGCATCGTATGAGCCGCTCATTCCGGCGCTCCTGGTGGGCTCCGCGGCCAATGCCGAATCATCGGTGCAGGCCTCGGTGCAGCAATTACGCGGCAAGTCGCTCGCTCTCGCCAACCCGCAGTCGCTGGTGGCCTTGGTCGGGCTCAAATGGCTGGCCGACCAGGGCCTGCGCCAGGATCAGGATTTCAAGGTGATCCAGGTGGCCAATGACGACAGCCTTGGCACCCTGTTGCTCAACGGCGAGGCGCCGCTGGCGATGATGAGCATGGGCGAGTTTCGCGCCAAACCCGAAGCCATGCGCAAATCCCTGCGTGTGGTGACCGAAATGGCCAAGCTGCCGGGCTTTCTGGTCATGGCCAATCCGTACATGCCCGCCGCCGACAAGGAGCGCCTGAAGGCGCTGGTGCTTGCCTTTCCCGGCAGCGAAGAGGGCAAACGCTTTTTTGCCCTGACCGGCCTCACCGGCATCAAGCCTGCTGACGAAAAAGACCTGAAGTTCCTGGATGCCTTCAACGACGTCACGCGCCGCAGCCTTGGTTTGGGTAATTGACGCCGGCGGGCGCACCGGCCTGCCGGTGTGCGCCGTGCAAGGAAGGGACGCTGCCATCGCATTTTCAAGAATGCTGGCATCGCTAAAGCGCAAGCGCCACCCTGCAAGCAACCCGGCAATCAACAATCAGTTGTGTTGGTATTGATGTATGAAAAGCCCCATGGCCCTGTCGATACGAATGCGCGGACACTGGAACAGGGTGGGCTTGCGGGGGCAGCTGTGCCTGATCGGCATCGTCCTGCAACTGCTGCTGCTGGCCGCGGTGTCGGTCAGCACGCTCAGGTTGGTCGACGGCAACCTCGAAGCGGAGCTTGACGCCCAGGGGCGGCAGCTGGGCCCTGTTCTTAACGCCGCACTGGCGGTGCCGATGGCCCAGCGCGACTATGCATCGGTGCAGGCCATCGTGCGGGAAATCACGCTGTCGCGCGACCTCATCGGCGTTGCCGTGACCGACGCCAGCGGCCGCACGATCGCCAGCGATGGCGTGGTGCGGACCGCGCCCGCCATCGCGCAGAATGGCGTCCCGGACAATGACGGCAGGCGCAATGCCTCCACCGAAAAGTCCTTCGCCACCACGCTGGTGTTGGGTGCGCAAGTGCTGGGCGCGGTGCGCTACGACTTGTCGCGCAAAAGCCTGGTGGCCACGCAACAGCGCATTCTGGATCACATCGCGCTCGCAGCGCTGCTCTCGGTTGCGGTGTTTTCGATGTTGCTGTGGGTTTTCGTCAGCCCGCTCACCCGGCCCTTGACGCAGCTGGTCATCGCCAGCCGAGACATCCGTGCCGGCAACTACGCCATCGACCTGCCGCAGGGTCGCGAGGGTGAGATTGGCAAACTGGTGGATGCGTTTGAAAAAATGAGCGCGGAAATAGAACGCAAGGTCGGTGAGTCGGGCCGGCTCAACGAGACGCTCGAGCTCAAAGTGGCGCAGCGCACGCTTGCGCTCAACGACGCGCTTGAGGGCGCCGAGTCGGCAGTCAGGGCCAAGTCGATGTTCCTTGCCAACATGAGCCACGAGATACGCACGCCGATGAACGCGGTCATCGGCTTGTCCCATCTGGCCCTCAACGCCGAACTTGCGCCGCAGCAGCGTGATTACCTGCAAAAAATAAACAGCTCCGGCCGGCACCTGCTGGGCATCATCAACGACGTGCTCGATTTCAGCAAAATAGAATCCCGCAAGCTGGGCCTGGATCACCTTGAGTTTGACCTCGCATCGGTGTTGCTCGATGTGATCGGCATGGTTGGCGAACAGGCGCGGGCCAAGGGTCTCGAGCTGAGCGTGGACATCGCGCCGGATGTGCTGCTGGAGCGGGTCGGCGACGCCCGCCGGCTCAGCCAGATACTGATCAATTACCTCAACAACGCCATCAAATTCACCGAGCGCGGCAGTATCAGTCTGCGTGTCAGCGAAGATGGCGAAGAGGGTGGGCAGCCGCGCTTGCGCTTTGAGGTGACTGACACCGGCATCGGTCTCACCCCGGAGCAGCAAAGACGCCTGTTCAACGATTTCGAGCAGATCGATAACAGCCATACGCGCCAGTTCGCCGGCACCGGTCTGGGTCTGGCCATCTCCAAGCGATTGGCCGCGATGATGGGCGGCAGTGTCGGTGTGCGCAGCGAACAGGGCCTCGGCTCCACCTTCTGGTTTACCGCGCTGGTCGCCCCCGGCCTGGCCGCGCCCGAACACGATACGCCGCCCGCATTTTGGGGCGGCCGCTTGCTGGTGGCCGATGAGAACGCGGCGGGCAGGGCGTTGCTGATGCGGCTGCTCGGACGCATGCATTTTGCCGTAGATGCCGTCGCCGACGCGGCACAGGCCGAGTCGGTGTTGCGCAGCGCAGCCCTCGCGGGCGAGCCTTACCGTCTCGCGCTCATCAGCGCGAACCTCCCCGGGCTGGACGCGGTGCAGGGTGCGCGCAAGCTGCGCGCGGTCGCTGCGGCCTTTGACACGGGAGGGGCGGGTTTCCCAGGCGTCCCGGATGTCAACTACAAGGAAAACGGCAAAGACCCCCAACACCCCCAACACCCCCAACACCCCCAGCACCCCAAAGACCCCAAAGATCAAGAAGACGCGCAGAACACGCTTCGTATCATCTGCATCGCAGCCGCCGGCAGCGAGGGCCCGGGCGACACGGGTTTTGACCAGATCATCCGCGCCCCCCTCGGCAGGGACGCGCTATTGGAGGTGATTGTGGCCTGCTTGAGCAGGGGTGAAACGCTAAATGCGCAAGCGGGCGATGCCAGCGTTGATGGCAACGCTGAGAAGCAGGCGGGTGCGCGCATCGCCGGCGCACATGTGCTGCTGGTCGAGGACAACCCGCTCAACCTGCAGGTGGCCACCGAGCTGCTGGTGATCGACGGGTTGCGCGTTACCACCGCGCCCAACGGGGCGCAGGCCCTGCTCGAACTGGCGCGCGCCGATTTCGACCTGGTGCTGATGGATATGCAAATGCCTGTCATGGACGGGCTCACCGCGACCGCGGCGATCCGCGCTGATGCGCGCTGGCATGATCTGCCCATCGTCGCCATGACCGCCAATGCGCTGAACGAAGATCGCGTGCGCTGCCTGCAGGCGGGCATGAACGACCATCTGATCAAGCCGATAGAACCGTACCTGTTGCGCCAGGCGCTGCGGCGCTGGATTCGTGCGCGTCCCGGGCCTGCTGCGCCTGTGGCGCAGCGCACCCCTGATGGTGTCCTCGATGCCGCTGGTGCGCTCGGTTTTGAGGTCGGGCCGTCGTCGGCCGCGCCACGCCTGCCCGATGTGGCCATAGCCGGGCTGGACATGCAAAAAGGCCTCGCGCTTTGCGGCGGAAGGCCGGCGTTTTACCTGTCCATGTTGCGCCAGTTTGCAGCGGATTGGTCCGATATGGACCAGAACATCATCACGCTCGTTTCAGGCGGCAACTGGGTAGACGCCCACCGCCTCGCGCATTCGCTCAAGGGCGTGTCCGGCAGCATTGGCGCGCATGCGGTGTGCCAGGCTGCGTCCGTGCTCGATCAGGCGTGTCACGCATTCGTGGCACGCGACAGCAAAGCCAGCCAGATCGCGGTGGCGCGCAGCATGACGCTGCTGCAAACGCAACTGGCCCCCTTGCTGGCGGCGCTGCAAAACGCCTTGCACGAAAAGGGGGGCGGTTTCGCCCCCTTGCGGGGGGCGAAACCGCCCAACTAGGAAAGAACGACCAAGCACGCGCAGCAACGAAGCGAGCAATCGCGCATGCAAGCCGCCGCGACGGCCATCGCCAGCACCTATACGACCGCGGTATCTTGGTTTTGCGGAAAAGTAATGCGCACGCACAGGCCCTGCCCCGCACGCGCCTGCTCGAGCGCGACGGTGGCGCCGTGCGAGCGGGCGATGTCGTGCACGATGGCCAGGCCCAGGCCGGCGCCATCGCCCTTTGAGCCGGGGCCGCGATGGAATCGCTCGAACACCTTTTCACGCTCCTCGGGCCGGATGCCCGGGCCGCTGTCCTCGACGCTCAGTTGCGGCGCCGGATCGGACGATATGGCGATGGTGATGGTGCCGTGGTCGGGGCTGTAGCGCATGGCGTTGTCAATGAGGTTGGAGAGCATCTCGCCCAGCAGCACGGTGTTGCCGCGCACCGGCACAGCCTGCGCGCCCGCCTCAAAGCCAAGGTCGATGCCGCGCTCCTGGGCGCGCGCGATCCAGCGCAGGCCGACATCGCGCGCCAGGGCTTTCAGGTCCACGTCCTCTTCGTGCGCCGAACCGGCTTCGGCGCTGGCAAGGGTCAGCAACTGGCCGGACAGGCGCACCACGCGCTCGGACGCGGCGTGCAACTGGTCGAGCGCCGGACGCACCTCGTCCATGGTGTGTGACTTGAGGGCGCGTTCTATCTGCAGCTTGATGCCGGCAATGGGCGTGCGCAACTGGTGTGCGGCGTCGGCGATAAAGCGCTGCTGCGCCGACAGCAGGCGCGCAAGACTGTCGTTGACGCTGAGCAGGTTTTCTTCAGAGTCGCGCAGCGCCGCGCCGGCCGTGCGCGCTTCGGCCATGGCGCGCCGCGCCTCGAGCGACAGCCTGACGCCATAGAAGGCCACCAGGCCGGTGAGCAATACGATCACGCCAATGCCAAGATAGACCAGCCTGCTCAGGCCGGCGCGGTATTTTTCACCCTGTAAAAACAGGTCCGCCTGGATGCTCTGGACGATGGTGTCGCGCTGCGCCATGACATCGAGAAAATCAGCGTACTTGCGGTCGCTCAGGGCCATGCCCGAGTCAGCCTGTTTTTTCTGGCCGTTTTCGAGGTGGTTGAACACCTGCCTCGACTCGGCCGCCATCCACTTGATGTGCTTCTCGGCCTGCTCCAGGTTGAACAGCAGGCGGTTGCGCTGCGCGATGTGGGGCAACAGGGCGAGCGCGGCTTTTTCAGCCTGGAGGAGGGCGAACAAGTCGATCAGGTGAATGCGCAGCCGTTCGCGCTCAAAACTGACCTGCCCGGTATGAAAGACCTCGTTGACCGGCTCGTTGGCCTCGCGCGCCGCCTTGGTCAGCGCGGCGGTGCGCTGGTTGACCTGGGTCCAGGTCACGTTGGACTCGGCCAGTTCGACATAACCGTCTTGCAGCAGGCCGTTGATGCGCGCGAGCATCAGCAGTCCGATCAGGTTGAGGGCGAACAGGAGGTAATAGCTGAGCGGCGAGGCACGCTCACTGGCCGACCGGGCACCGAAAAAACGGCGTGGCCGGGGCGGTGCGCTGTTTGCGACCGTGTTTGGCGCGGGTTTGTCGCTCATGAGCGGCGCCGTTCAGGCACGGCCGGTGGAGGGCGTGCTTGCCTGCAGCTGGTAGCCAAAGCCGCGCACGGTGCGGATGTTGACATCGGCTGTGCCGAGTTTTTTGCGAATGCGCGAGATATGGACCTGAAAGACATTGTCGGCGAGGTCTTCGTCACCGACGGCCACAAGCTGGTTGAGCTGTTCGCGGCTGACCACCTCGCCTGCGTGCAGCATCAGGGCCTCGAGCACGCTAAGTTCACGCACGGTCAGATCCACCGGCTCGCCGTCGCGCCGCAGCACGCGGCCGGCGATGTCGAGCACCAGCGCACCGAATTTCAGGGTGCGCGGCGCCTCGTCGCGGATGCGCCGTACCAGCACGTCGACGCGCGCCTCGAACTCGGCCAGGTCAAAGGGCTTGGTCAGGTAGTCGTCGGCGCCCGCCCTGAGACCGGCGACGCGGTCGGCCACCGCATGGCGCGCGGTGACGATGAGCACCGGAATCTTGTCCTGCTGGGCGCGCAGTCGCTGCAGCACCTCGAGGCCGTCCATGCGCGGCAGGCTCAGGTCGAGAATGGCCAGGTCATAGGTTTCGGTGGCGAGCGCATCGTTGGCGTGCACGCCGTCGGTCAGGCAGTGCACCGAATGGCCGCTGGCGCGCAGCACGCTGCTCATGCCGTCGGCCAGCACGGCGTCGTCTTCAATAATAAGAATGCGGGGAGACATGGTTTGGCACTCGCTTTTTCTGGTTTGGCCGGTGGCGCCACCTGCGCCTTGGCCTGGCTCTGCGTGTCGAACCGCAGCATGTGCAAGCGCATCGCGCATAAGGCGCAAACAAGGGGGGCGCGTGCAGGGTTCACATTCTATTGCTTTCTGTGCATGGATTCGCGACGGCGTGTGGTTGATTTCGGGGCCTGGGCTTCGCTTCCCCTTGCGCAGTCGCCGGGGTAAGCGACTTTAAGAATCTGTGGCCGGCGATGCCTCCAGGCGTCATTCAGAATCGACAGGAATTGGTTGATATCACCCAATTGGGTGGGGCATGGGTGTGGTCACCCAAGTTCAACACCCTTGTCGCCGCGCCATGCGGAATTTATTTATTAATTTAAAAACAATATTTTATGAGCTTTTTAGGCAAGCGGGCACGGACTGGCACAGCCCATGCTCATAAGGATTCCGAAACCTGTCGAACCTGTCTAATACGAAATATTCAACTGGAGCAATTAAGAATGAACAAGAAACAACAACAACTGATCCAGCGCACCATGGACACGCAACGTGAACTCACGCGCTCTGGTCTTGATCGTCGCAATCTGATGAAACTGGGTGTGTTGAGCGCCAGCACCGGCATGCTGCTGCCCATCCCGGGCCTGAGCATGCGCGCCGCGTTTGCCGCCTCCGATTGCCCGATCCCCGGCGTCGAGATGATCAGCCCCAGGACCACCCCGTTCAAGGATCCCTTCCGCCGCCTTGAAGAAGCCTCCCCGACCTACACGGTCAAGAGCAGCGTATCCGAACTGACCGACGCGATGATGATGCGCGGCGGCAAGCCCACCAGCGCGCCGAGCAATGCGCTTGACTCCAAAGTGCGCCTGCTGCGCGAGCACCCCGAAATGGCCAAGGCCACGCCCAACGCGAACCTCGCGCACCAGGCCTGGGACGGCACCGACAAGAACACCGGGCTGCTCAACCCGCCCAAAGACATCTACGAAATCCGCGCCGTCCAGCACAAGCATGTCTGGCACAGCGAGATGCCCGCCGGCGCCGCGGGCCAGTACGCCTGGGGCTTTGTTGACAGGGGATTCGAAACCGCCAAGACCACCGGCGTGGATGGTTCCTCCTGCACCGGCGTCGGCGGCATCCTGTTCCGCCTCAAGTACGGTCGCTCGCACCTGACGCGCATCTACAACGACCTGCCGGCATCGGCGCAGGACGCCGTATCTGCCCTGGGCTTTGGCACCTCGACCACCTGCACGCACATGCACAACCACCACACGCCCTCCGAGAGCGATGGCGGCCCGCTCTATTACAACTACCCCGGCGGTTTCTGGG
>CAITSH010000377.1 GCA_903895005.1 uncultured Pseudomonadota bacterium | reverse complement strand
GGGGCATCTCGCCAGTCGTTTACCGCCAAGTGTTGAACTGGATGACCTCATGCAGTTCGGCTTGATGGGGCTCAACGATGCCCTGCAACGCTATCAGGCGCAAGAGGGCGTGCCTTTTGAGGTGTATGCCCGGACCCGGATTCGGGGCGCCATGATCGACGGCCTGCGCCAAGCCGACCTCCTGCCACGTCATGTGCGCGACCGGGTTCGCGAGGCCGAGGAGACCGTGCGGCGGCTCTCACAATCTCTTGGTCGGGCGCCCGAGGATGGCGAGATTGCTGAAGCGATGTCGCTAAGCCTCGATGAGTATCGAAGCCTGCTCGCGGATGCAGTCTCGATCCAGTACGGCGGCGACGATGACGAGGGCGGGACCTCGGCGGCCGAACTCGTACCGGATGAAGACACTCCACAGACTCTCATGGAGCGTCGCGACGAAGCGAAAAAACTCGCCGACATGCTTCGAAAATTGCCCGAGCGCGAGGCCATGATCATGGCCTTGCACTATCAGGAAGGGCTGACTTTTCGGGAAGTCGCGAAGGTACTTGACCTGACCCCAGGTCGGATTTCGCAAATGCACACCCAGGCGATCGTGCGCCTGCGTGCCATGGCGCGTGACGACGGCATGGAGCCCTGATGTTGCCCCACCAAAATCCTGATGCCAAATCCAACTCTAGTCCTGATGCCAATTTTGATGCCAATTCGGAGAATGACGGCATGAATCGCTGCCCCCAATCGACGAACCCAGCCAGAGCAGATCAAACGCCCCAGAGTCCGCGTTTGACCGCGACAAGCCCAGAAAATCGGTCGCGACGAATGGCTTTGTTCAGCGGCCTCCAACTGAGCGTCACCGCAGCTATTGTGCTTGCGGGCGGCTCGTTGGCCCTTTTCCCGGAAACGAGCCATGCGAGCCTCGACGCCGCTATGAAGGCTTGGGCCGCGGGCGACTATCACGTTGCAGCCAAGTTACTCAAACCACGCGCGGACGAGGGCGACCCGGAAGCCCAGTTCAACCTCGGCCTCTACTACTTCCAAGGCTTGGGCGGTGATCGCAATTACACCGAGGCGGCGAAACTGTTTCGAGGGGCCGCTGAGCAGGGACATGTCATGGCCGCTAACAATCTTGGCGCGATGAACATGGACGGGCGCGGAATCCCGCGCAACTTGCCTGAAGCCTGGTTCTGGTTCGCTGTCGTCGCACATCGTGGCGACCAAGCCGGTGGAGTTCTACGCGACCTTGTGGCATCCCAGATGACTCGCCTACAGGTTGAACAGGCCCGAGAACGGTTTGAAGCCTGGGTCGACAAGAATGATGCGCCCTGGTGGAAAAAGGCCTATCGATACCTGACCGGGAGCCAGTCAACGCGATGAATAAAGCACGAAAGGAAGCCGCCAAAAGAAAGACCGTTGCGCAAAGGGCCGCAACACGAGCGAAGAAGCGTCAAAGCGTTGCACCTGCATCGACCATCCCAGTCCCGACAGATGAAGCGGATGGCGGCAGTTCGGCTCAAGAGCTTTTTGCGCGCGCAACCGCCGCGATAAGCCACGCGATCACCGATGCGGATTACCGGTTTGCGATTGACTTGCTGCGCCAGGCGATTCGGATCAACCCCGCTGAGGCCGAGTATTTTGTAAGCCTTTCGATTGCCTATGCGCATGCGGAACAACATGACTTCGCTCTGGCAGCCTGCGAAATGGCTCTGCAATTAGC
>CAITSH010000376.1 GCA_903895005.1 uncultured Pseudomonadota bacterium | reverse complement strand
GGAATCTGAGGCCTTCATTGGCTTTGAATTGCCCGCGATTTGTCTTGGACAGACACGAAACGCCCTTCTTGGACAAACCCCAATTAGCTAAGTAGAATCAATAATTAAGGTTTATGACTGTGCGGATCCAGCCCTGGGAGAGCGTTGGTCCGCCTGACCAAACTTTGCAGAACATTGAAATGCCAATTAACCCGAAACCCCGAGGAGTCTTTATATGAAACGCACCCCCATGTTGTTTGCCGGCCTGATGGCTGGCGCCAGCCTGATGATTGGCGTCGGTGCCAATGCGCAGGAACTGACCGGCACACTGAAGAAGGTCAAGGACAGCGGCACCATCACCGTCGGCCACCGCGACGCATCCATTCCGTTCTCGTATCTCGATGACAAGCAGCAGCCCATCGGCTACTCGATGGACTTGGGCATGAAAATCGTCGATGCCGTCAAAGCCGAATTGAAGATGCCCAACCTCAAGGTTGTGCTCGCTCCGGTGACGTCCGCCACGCGCATTCCGCTGCTGGCAAACGGCACCGTCGACATGGAATGCGGCTCGACCACCAACAACCTCGACCGCCAGAAGCAGATTTCCTACGTGGTCACCACCTTCGTCACCGCCAACCGCATCGTCGCGAAAAAGGCCAGCAAGATCGCCAAGCTTGACGACCTGAAGGGCAAGTCGCTGGTCTCCACCTCCGGCACCACCAATATCAAGCAGGTCTCGGAACTAAACGCCTCGCGCGGCCTGGGCATGAACATCATGGCTGCGAAGGACCACGCCGAAGCCTTCCTGATGGTCGAAACGGACCGCGCCATGGCCTTCGCGATGGATGACATCCTGTTGTACGGTCTTGTCGCCACCGCCAAGAATCCCGGTGACTTCGTCGTCTCGAATGAGGCCCTGTCGGTCGAGCCCTACGGCATCATGGTGCGCAAGGACGATCCGGCGTTCAAGAAGGTTGCCGACGGCGCCGTCATGGCGCTGTTCAAGTCCGGCGAAATCAACAAGATCTATGCCAAGTGGTTCACCTCGCCGATCCCGCCCAAGAACGTGAACCTTAACCTGCCGATGAGCGACCAGCTCAAGAAGGTCGTTGCGAAACCGACCGACTCCGGCGACCCGGCTGCGTACTAAGGTCAAGATCAGGCTCAGGGCAAGGAACGGCGAGCCATGTTCTGATGCCAAAAAACGGGGGATGCAACGCATCCCCCGTTTTGTTTTCGCGAATGGTGAATTGCACATTGTGACGTGGCGCGCACGTATCGGGCGCCGGGAGAGAAACAGTGAACTACAACTGGAACTGGAAAATCTTCTGGGAACTAGCGCCGGATGCATCCGGCTCCTATATGGCGACCCTGTTCAACGGGCTTGCCTGGACCATGGCGACCGCGCTGCTTGCGTGGGTGATTGCGCTCTTCGTCGGCTCGGTCATCGGCACCATACGCACCACCTCGTCGGTCTGGCTGGTGCGCCTTGGCGATGCTTACGTCGAACTGTTTCGCAATATCCCGCTGCTGGTGCAGATGTTCCTGTGGTATTTCGTCATGCCGGAACTCCTGCCCAAGGAACTGGGTACGGCGCTAAAGCAAATGCCCAACGCGCCGTTCATCACCGCCGTGCTGTGCCTCGGGTTTTTCACCTCCGCGCGCGTCGCCGAGCAGGTGAAAGCGGGCATCGGTTCCCTGTCGAAGGGCCAGCGCATGGCCGGCATCGCCCTGGGGCTGACACAGCCGCAGACCTACCGCTACGTCCTGCTGCCCATGGCCTTTCGCATCGTGCTTCCGCCCCTCACATCCGAGTTCATGAACATCATCAAGAACAGCTCGGTGGCGCTGACCATAGGCCTGATGGAACTGACCGCGCGCACCCGTGCCATGCAGGAGTTCACCTTCCAGGTGTTCGAGGCCTTTACCGCCGCAACGCTGATTTACCTTTTCGTCAATGTAATCGTCGTGCTGCTGATGCGCGTACTGGAAAAGAAAATCGCCGTGCCGGGCATGCTCGGTTCCGCCGCCTCCACGCCGCTGGCCGGCCACTGACCGATTAAGGGAGGACGACCATGTTCGCTAATTTTGATTTTGACGTCATCCAGCGCTCCTGGAAGTACCTGTTTTTTGACGGTATGGCCTTCACCGTTTATCTCACGGTGCTGGCGATGGTGGGGGGCATCATTTTCGGCACGCTGCTGGCGATGATGCGACTGTCCTCAATCAGGGCGCTGTCCTTTACCGCCGGTTCCTACGTCAACCTGCTGCGCTCGGTGCCGCTGCTGCTGGTGATCTTCTGGTTTTATTTTCTGGTGCCCTACATCGGCGCCTGGATCATCGGCTCGCCTACACCAATCAAGGTCGGCGCCTTCAGCTCCTCTCTGATCACCTTCATCCTGTTCGAGGCCTGTTATTACTGCGAGATCATGCGCGCCGGCATCCAGTCGATTCCACGCGGCCAGGTATCGGCCGGATATGCGCTGGGGCTCAACTACTGGCAGAGCATGCAACACATCGTGCTGCCGCAGGCCTTCCGCAACATGCTGCCGGTGCTGCTTACCCAGACCATCATCCTGTTCCAGGACGTGTCGTTGGTCTATGTGCTGTCCATCACGGACTTTGTCGGCGCCGCCTCCAAGGTGGCGCAGCGCGACGGCCGTCTGGTCGAAATGTACCTTTTCGTGGCCCTCGTCTACTTCATCATCTGCTACGGCCTGTCGGTGCTGGTAAAACGGCTGCAGGCAAGAATTGCCATTGTTCGCTGAACGACGCCTTCCAAGGAAAATCCCATGATTGAAATCAAAAACATTTCGAAGTGGTACGGCTCTTTCCAGGTACTGACCAACTGCACCACCAGCGTCGCCAAGGGCGAGGTCGTCGTGGTGTGCGGACCGTCCGGATCGGGAAAATCGACGCTGATCAAATGCGTCAATGCGCTCGAACCCTTCCAAAAAGGCGAGATCACCGTCGACGGCGTTTCAGTGGGCGATCCAAAAACAGACCTGCCCAAGCTGCGGGCACGCATCGGCATGGTGTTCCAGAACTTTGAATTGTTCCCGCACCTGTCGATTCGCGAAAACCTCAGCCTTGCGCAGGTCAAGGTATTGGGGCGCTCCCAGGACGAAGCCAACGAACGTGGGCTCAAATACCTTGATCGTGTCGGACTGATAGCGCAAAAGGACAAGTTCCCGGGCCAGCTTTCCGGCGGCCAGCAGCAGCGCGTTGCCATCGCCCGAGCGCTGTCCATGGACCCGATCGCGATGCTGTTCGACGAACCAACCTCGGCCCTCGACCCGGAAATGATCAACGAGGTGCTGGACGTGATGGTGGGCCTGGCCAAGGACGGCATGACCATGATGTGCGTGACCCACGAGATGGGTTTTGCTCGCACCGTTGCCAACCGCGTTATTTTCATGGACCGTGGCGAGATCGTCGAGGACGCGCAAAAGGACGATTTTTTCGGCAAGCCGCGGTCCGAGCGTGCGGTGCAGTTCCTTTCAAAAATCCTGCATCACTGAAAAACACGGTGCAAAAACAAAAGGCCGCGAGTGAAACCCCCGCGGCCTTTTTTGCGTCCCGTTGTGCAGCGGCGCCGCTTCAGCGGGACTGCTTCGCCTTGGCGGTGATCGCGGCCAGACTGGTTGTAGTGGTAATCGCCTGCGGATCGATTTTCACCTCGATCAGCGCCGGCTTGCCCGCGGCCAGTGCGCGCTCGAATGCCGGCGCGAACTGCGCCGTCTCCTCGACGGTTTCTCCGTGCAGCCCAAAGGAACGCGCGAACGCCGCAAAGTCGGGATTGAGCAGCGCAGTACCGTGAACCCGATCCGGGTACTCGCGCTCCTGGTGCATGCGGATGGTGCCGTACATGCTGTTGTTCACCACCACGAAAATCACGTTGGCGCCGAACTGCATCGCGGTGGCGATTTCCTGGCCGTTCATCAGGAAGTCGCCATCGCCGTTGAACGACACCACCACGCGATCCGGATATGCGATTTTTGCCGCCACGCCCGCCGGAACGCCGTAACCCATCGAGCCGTTGGTGGGCGCCACTTGCGTGCGCAGGCCGGTAAAGCGGTAATAGCGCTGCACGAAGCCGCTGAAGTTGCCCGCGCCGGTGGTGAGAATGCTGTCGGCGGGCAGGCGTGAACGCAGCCACGCCATGGCATCGCCCATTTGCATCTTGCCGGGAATCGCCGCGGGTTTTTCCGTCCAGGCAAGGTAATCGGCGCGCGCTGCGCTGAGCCAGTCCCTCCAGCCGCTGCCGTCAATCTTCAGTTGTGCCGCAGCGGCGGCAAACTGCGGCATGCCCGAGTTGATCAGCAACTCACCCTGGTAGACACGGCCGAGTTCCTCCGCGCCGGCGAGCACATGAATCAGCCGCTGTTTCGGGCACGGCGATTCGAGCAGCGTGTAACCACTGGTCGTCATTTCGCCAAGGCGCGCACCGACCACCACCAGCAGGTCGGCATCGCGAACGCGTTGCGCCAGCTTCGGATTGATGCCGATGCCCACGTCACCGATGTAATGATCGCGCCGGTTGTCGTAAAGATCCTGGAAACGGAAGGCGCAGCTCACCGGCAAACCGGCGCCCTCGGCAAAACGCGCAATATCGGTACAGGCCTCTCGCGTCCATACCGTCCCGCCCAGCATCAGCAGCGGTCGCTTGGCGTCCTGCAGTGCAACGCGCAGGCGCTCCATGTCGGCTGGAGCCGGAGCGGCCTGCACCAACTGGTAAGGCGCGGTGTCAGCGACCACCGCCGACTGGATCAGCATGTCTTCTGGCAGGGCGAGCACCACCGGGCCGGGCCGCCCCGAGGTGGCCACCTGGAAAGCGTGATTGATGTATTCGGGAATGCGGTCGGCACGGTCGATTTGCGCCACCCACTTGGCCATTTCACCAAACATGCGCCGGTAATCCATTTCCTGGAAGGCTTCGCGCTCGACAAAGTCGCCGCCAACCTGCCCGATGAACAGGATCATCGGTGTCGAATCCTGGTAGGCCGTGTGCACACCGATGGAAGCGTTGGTCGCCCCCGGTCCGCGGGTGACAAAACAGATGCCCGGACGCCCTGTCGTCTTGGCCCAGGCCTCCGCCATGTAGGATGCGCCGCCATCCTGGCGCGCGACAACGAGCTTGATGTCCTCACGCGCATCGTAAAGCGCGTCAAGCACCGCGAGATAACTTTCCCCGGGCACGCAAAAAGCGGTGTCGACGCCGTGCACGCGCAATGCATCGACAATCAGTTGCCCGCCGGTGCGGGCCTTGAGGTCCATTTTCATGAAGGTGGTCTTTACGGTTGGTTTTTCAGTTCGCCAGGGGTGTGATGCCCGGGGTCGCGGCCAGCGGCGATGCGTTATTATTGTGGCCTTGCAACGGGTGCAATCGCTCTAAACCCATTCTGCGTCCCCAATAATTATGTCAGACATCCCCACCCTGCGCCGCATTCTCGGGCAAAGCCGGACCATCGCCGTGGTCGGGCTCTCGGCCGACTGGTTCAGGCCGAGTTACTTCGCCGCAAAATACATGATCGAGCACGGCTACACGGTGATTCCAGTCAACCCGCGTTACCCCGAGATACTCGGGCAAAAGTCGTACAAGTCGCTAAAAGAAATCCCGGTCAAGATCGATATGGTCGACTGTTTTCGCAAGACATCAGACATCCTGCCGATCGCCGAAGAGGCCATCGCCATCGGCGCCAAAGTGTTGTGGCAGCAAATCGGCGTCGTCAATCTGGAGGCCGACGCCAAAGCCCGCGCAGCAGGCATGGACAGCGTGATGGATCGGTGCGTCAAGATTGAACACGGCCGGCTGTTTGGCGGCCTCAACTGGTGCGGCGTGAATACGGGTGTGATTTCTGCGAAGCGACCGCAATGGCTGGCGCACTGATGCCTTGCAACAGACAAAACCGGCTGGAAACCCCCTTGCAGGGCGCGCCTCGGCCGGTAGGCCGAGGCCGCTCGACGGGCGCCGAGAATTCTCGGCGACACCCCCGTCTCGCCGCCAGGCAAGGGTTTCCAGCCTGTGGTTCGCATCATGGCTGACCGCAAGTTCGGCATTGAGACTCTAACCCTGCACGCCGGGCAGGTACCCGATCCGGCCACCGGCGCGCGCGCCGTGCCCTTGTACCAGACCACATCCTTCGTCTTTGACTCGGCCGAGCACGCGGCAAGCCTGTTTAACCTGCAGACCTTCGGCAACGTCTACACACGACTGTCGAATCCGACTACTGCGGTATTCGAGGAGCGCATGGCCGCGCTTGAGGGCGGACGCGCAGCGCTTGCCGCCGCCACCGGACAGGCGGCTGAAATGACGGCGCTGCTCGCGCTGTGCCAGCAAGGCGATGAAATCGTCTCTGCATCCACGCTGTACGGCGGCACCTACTCTCTGTTTGACGTCAATTTCCGAAAGCTCGGCATCAACACCACATTCGTCAATCCCGACGATCCGGAAAATTTTCGCCGCGCCATCAGCAAAAAAACAAAAGTCCTCTATGCCGAGACCATAGGCAACCCGTTGATGAACGTGGCCGACATCGAAGCCATTGCGGCCATTGCGCACGAGGCCGACGTACCGCTGGTCATAGACAACACCGTCGCCTCGCCTTACCTGTGCCGCCCGATAGAGCACGGTGCGGACATCGTCGTGCACTCGGCGACCAAGTACATCGGCGGCCACGGCACCAGCATGGGCGGGGTCATTGTCGAATCGGGCAAATTCCCCTGGGACAATGGTAATTTTCCGGACATGACCGAGCCCTCGCGCGGTTATCACGGCGTGCGCTTTTACGAGACATTCGGCGACTTTGGCTACACCATGAAGGCGCGCATGGAAACCATGCGAACCTTTGGCGCGACGCTGTCGCCCTTTAACGCCTGGATGATGTTGCAGGGCCTGGAAACGCTGCACGTGCGCATGGACAGGCATTGCAGCAACGCGCTGGCGGTGGCGCAGTTCCTTGAGGCGCATCCGCTGGTCAGTTGGGTCAACTACCCCGGTCTGCCCGGAAACAAATACCATGCACTCGCCAAAAAGTACCTGTCCAAGGGCGCCAGCGGACTGATGACTTTCGGAGTCAAAGGCGGTGCGGCGTCCGGAGAAAAGTTCATCGGGGCGGCGACCTTCATGAGCCACCTCGCCAATATCGGCGACGCGCGCACCCTTATCATCCACCCGGCGTCCACGACGCACCGCCAGTTGAGCGAAGACGAGCAGATCAAGGCGGGGGTCACTCCCGATATGATCCGTATTTCGGTCGGACTCGAAACGCTGGACGATGTGCTGTGGGACATCGACCAGGCTTTGCAACAATCCCAGCAAACATAGCGCCACTCAACACAGGATCAGCATGTCTATTCCCTCGTTCGACAATCCCTACCTCACCCTGCGCCGTCCGACGATGGCCAAAAACGTCGTCTCGACTTCACAGCCACTTGCTTCGGTTGCGGGCCTGTCAGCGCTTGCCGCCGGCGGCAACGCCGTTGATGCGGCGCTCACCACCGCCATCACGCTGACCGTTGTCGAGCCCATTTCAAATGGTGCCGGCAGCGACGCCTTTGCGCTGATCTGGGACGGCAAAAAACTGCACGGCCTCAACGCCTCCGGCCGCTCGCCCGCGGCCTGGACGCCCGAATACTTCAAGGGCCAAACGTCCATTCCGGCGCGCGGACCAAATTCAATCAGCGTGCCGGGCGCGGTATCGGCCTGGGTGGAAATGTCCGCAAAATTCGGCAAGCTGCCGTTTGAGAAGTTATTCGAACCTGCCATACGCTATGCCACCGAGGGCTATATCGTGTCGCCCTTCGTCGCCACACGCTGGGCCTTCCAGGTTCCCGAACTCAAGGTGCAGCCGGGCTTTGCCCAGGCCTTCATGCCCAACGGGCGCGCGCCCAACGCCGGCGAACGCTTTGTCTTCCCGGAACTGGGCAAGACCCTGCAGAAAATCGCCTCCACGCGCGGCAAGGCGTTTTACGAGGGCGAACTGGCGGAAATGATCGCGGCGCACTCAGCCGCCTGCGGTGGCGTAATGACACGCGAGGACCTCGCCTCGCATACGCTGGACTGGGTCACGCCCGTCAGCCAGGACTATCGTGACCTCACCGTTCACGAAATTCCGCCCAACGGCCAGGGCATCGTGTGCCTGATTGCGCTGGGCATCCTGCAGCACTTTGATGTCGCGTCTTATCCGGTCGATTCGGCCGACAGCGTGCACCTGCAAATCGAGGCCGTGAAACTCGCCTTCGCCGACGCACTGCGCTTTGTCGCCGACCCGAAGTTCATGAACGTCACGCCGGCCGCCTTGCTCGACGCCGACTACCTCAAAACCCGCGCCAAGCTCATTGACATGAAGCGCGCGCAAAACTTCGGCCATGGCAAGCCGCCGGGCGGTGGCACCGTCTACCTCACCGCCGCCGACGCAAGCGGCATGATGGTGTCGATGATCCAGTCCAATTTCTCGGGCTTCGGATCGGGCGTGGTTGTTCCTGGTACCGGTATCAGCCTGCAAAACCGCGGCTCGGGCCTGGTGCTGACGCCCGGTCATCCGAACGAGGTGGGTCCGCGAAAACGTCCGTATCACACCATCATTCCCGGCTTTGTCACCAGGGGAGATCAGGCGCTGATGAGCTTTGGCCTGATGGGCGGCACCATGCAGCCGCAAGGTCACACGCAACTGATGGTGCGCATGGCCGACTACGGCCAGGGCCCACAGGCCGCCATCGACGGCCCGCGCTTTCGCATCGTGCAGGGCATGGAAATCAACTTTGAGGAATTCCCCAAGGCTGTACTGCAGGAATTGGCGCAGCGCGGACACAAGGTGGTTGAACTCGAACCCGGCTACATGGACTTCGGTTGCTCGCAGATTGCCTACAAGCTCGAGGACGGATATATCGCGGCCAGCGATGCACGCCGTGACAGCCTGGCCGTCGGTTTCTAAAGCCACGCCACCCGATTAGGGCTCGGGCCCGTCGGTCCCGGTTTCCGGTTTCCGGTTTCCGGCTACCCGAGGTTTGACCGGACTGCGAAGCGAACCAGCTCGGATACGTTACCGGCCAGGGTGGTGCGGCGAAGCGCGTAACGCAACCCCATCGCGTCGGCCTTGCTAGAGTTGGCTTCGAGCGTGACCTCAATGTCCCGCAGACTTTCGCGCCAAGTCAATTGCACAAAGGCCATCACGCGAAACTGCTCCGCACAATTCATACGGCGAACGCCGACATTGCCCGATCAGCGATGCACAATACGCGTAAAGCCAGTCAACGGAAAACACTCCATCACTTGTGCAAACAGCGTCTTAGCTGCAGAGCAGGAAGTGATTTGTGTTCGGTGCCGCACATACATGGAAAAATAATACATGGATTGTGCCTGAACTATGCATATGGGCCGGTTCAGCAAATCCATTTGGCACGCACAACGGACTGCGTTCACGGCATCACGCCGCGAGCGGGGCTTTCTCATGATCGCGGCCATTTTTCTCCTGGTTGTGATAGCGGGATCGGTAGTCGCGCTCGCCACTCTTTCCTCGTCGAATAGCGCCTCCAGCGGGAATGCGTCTGCGTCGGGTCAAGCCTATTTTCAGGCCTACTCCGGACTTGAGCGCGCCACGTATGCAACCGGTGATCCTGCGATTTCCACGCGTCAGAGCTGCGCCTCGCTGACGTCAATCACCAATGTCGCCGTCGGCTCGGGAACGTATTCGGTGACGTCCGCGAACACAAGTTACACCGCCACGCCGACAAGCCTGTCTGCCGCGGTAACGGCGGCCGCAACGCGCATTCCTTTTGTCAGCATTTCCAGCTATGTCACCGGCGGCGGAAGCGTATTGGTCGATCGCGAGCGCATCGACTACGCCCAGGCTTCTTCGTCCACCACGGCCTGCGCACCGGTCGCGCAACCCTGCCTGGTGGTGTCCCGGCGCGGCGCCGATGGCACAACGCCGAGCGCGCATGCGAGCGGCACGCCGATCGGGCAGTATCAATGCGATGTGAAAGTTGTCGGTACCACGCCGAACAGCGCGGCCCCTGCCGGCGCCCGCATACTGACCCAGGCGACGCAACTGCAGGAAATCTGGGCGGCGGGAGCGCCCGGCGCGACCGCCGCCACTCAACCCTGGTTCGTGCGCTTTCAGGACACCACCTGGAAAAACTTCGACACCACGGCGGTCAACACCAACGACACCATTAACGCAATTTCCATGCTGTCCTATGCTGACGGCTTCGCGGTTGGCACCGCCGGCGCTGTTGCGGCATTGCAGCCGCTTGTGATGCGCTGGAATGGCTCAAACTGGCCGGCGATTAACACCGGCCTCGGCGTAAATCGGACGCTAAATTCGGTGTCTTGTGTCAGTGCCAACGATTGCTGGATGGTGGGCGCTGCGGGCGCGGCGGGGCAGCGGCCGTGGATCGTTCGCCAGTCCAACGGCGTCTATTCAAACATCAATACCGCGGCGATCAATGTCAACGTCGCCCTGAACCGGGTCTATTGCGTGTCGACAAGTGAGTGCTACGCAGTGGGCGCGGCAGGGGCGGCCGGACAACGGCCGTTTGTACTTAGCTGGAATGGCACGGCCTGGACATCGCCTGCGCTTAATTTTGCCAACGTCGCCCTGCTCGGCCTGCATTGCATCGCGACCAATGATTGTTGGGCAGTCGGCGCAGGGGGAGCTTCCGCGGCACAACGACCGCTTACGATTCACTGGAACGGTACGGCCTGGACTGCGGCCGACAACACGGTACTCAACGACAACCTTCAGCTCAACGAGGTCTATTGCGTTGCGACCAATGACTGCTGGGCGGTTGGCAACGCCGGCGGCGCGGGCCTGCGCCCCTACCTGATTCACTGGAATGGCACAGCCTGGTCGGCATACAACAGCACGGCGCTCAACCTAAATGCCCCGCTGAACGGCATTACCTGCTCGCGCTCATCGGATTGCTGGGCGGTTGGCAACGTAATCGGCGGCGCCGAACTCATCCTGCACTGGGACGGCAATACCTGGACCCGCCACACCGATGCAGGCGGACTGGTAGACAACCGCAACCTGACCTGGGTCAAGGGAGTCGGCCCGGCGACGATGCCCTATGCGGCGCGACGGGAAATCTATCCCTGAACCGCAGCGTCAATCAATGCCAGGCACGGATATTCAATCGCCCGGCCCAAAGCCAAAAAGTCGCGCATCATCCCAGCGACATGCCGCTACTAAACGGCAACCGGTTAAATACGACTGCGTTATCCCAGGTGCTTTCGAAAAAACCCGACCGTCCGTTCCCACGACAGTTTGGCCGCCGCTTCGCTATACCGCGGTGTCGAATTATTATGGAAGCCGTGCAGGGTGCCCGGATAAATGTGGGCCTGGTGCGACACGCCGGCTGCTTTCAGCGCAGCCTCATAGGCGGGCCACATCCCATTGATGCCGGCGTCGTTCTCGGCATACTGGATCAACAACGGTGCCTTTATTTTCGGCACGCTGGCGGTCGCCGCAGCAGCACCGTAGTAAGGCACACCCGCCTGCAATTCGGCGCCCATTTCGGCGGCAAGGTAGTTGGTGGTTCCCCCACCCCAGCAAAATCCGGTCGCCCCCAGCTTGCCGGTGGAAAGCTTGTGCGTCTTGAGGTAGCGCGCGCTGTTGAGCATGTCGACGCGCAGCTTGGCCTGATCGAGACCGGCCTGCAGCGAGCGGCCGTCATCGTCATTGCCCGGATAACCGCCGGCCGGAAACAGCCCGTCGGGAGCCAGCGCGACAAAACCGTCGGTGGCGGCGCGGCGCGCAACGTCCTCGACATAGGGATTGAGCCCGCGGTTCTCGTGGATCACCAGCACCGCCGGAAACGGCCCCGCCCCGGCCGGCTGCACGAGATAGCCGCGCATCTGCCCGGAATTGCCCCCGGGTGACGGGTATGTCACGTACTGCGCCTTGATCCGCGCGTCGGTAAATGAAATGGTCTGCGCCTGCGCATACCGCGGCAGCAGCGCCTGCGCCATGATCAAGCCGCCCGCCACCAGGGCGCTCGAACGGGCGAGAAACTCGCGCCGGTCTATGCGCCCATGGCAGTACTCGTCATACAGGTCGAAAACACGCTGGTCGATTTGCAGCTGGGTAACCGGTTCGGTCATGTTCATGGCGTCGGATCCTTTTTCAAACGGGAATCGGTTCGGGTGGCGCAAAAGATTGTAAAGCATGGACACCCGACGGGGTCAGTGGAAACGGCAATGTGCAATCTGCCTCGCGTCATAGGCCCGCAGGAAGGATTCGCGTTCTTCTATAATGGCCGCAATAAATAAAAAACGGCGCCCTCATCGCCGAAACGGCCCCATCGGTCAATATCAAGGAGAAGGTTCATGTTCAGGTTCAAGCCACATCCCGTGGGTCGGTTGGTTCAAGATGTCGCGCTCGCTGCGGCGCTCGTTTTGTCGCTGGCGGCCGGGCCGGCACCGGCACAGTCCAGCTACCCGGACAAACCGGTTCGCCTGATCGTGCCCTTCCCCCCGGGGGGCGGCGCCGACAACCTGGCGCGCGCCGTCATCCCGAGAGCCTCGCAAATCCTCGGCCAGACCATCATCATAGAAAACAAACCCGGCGCGGGCGGCAATGTCGGGGCCGAAATCGTGGCGCGCGCGGCACCGGACGGGTACACCCTGCTGCACGGCACCAACGGCACGCACGGCATCAACCATGCGCTGTACAGCAAGACCGGGTTTGATCCGATCAAGGATTTTGCACCGATCACGCGCTTCACCACCATTCCGGCCATGCTGGTGGTGCACCCCAGCCTGCCCGTCAACAACATAAAAGAACTGATCGCCTACCTTAAAGCCAACCCCGGCAAGGTCAGCTTCGCCTCTGCCGGCAACGGCACGACCTCGCACATGGCCGGAACTTTTTTCAAAAACATGGCCGGCGTGGACATCGTGCACGTGCCCTACAAGGGGGGCGGCGCCGCGCTTACCGGCATGCTGGGTGGTGAGGTGCAGTTGATGATCGACCTCATGGTCAATGTCTATCCCCAGGCCAAGGCCGGCAAGCTCAAGGGCCTTGCCGTGACAACGCTGACACGCGTGCCCACCGCACCCGACCTGCCAACCATGGACGAGGCGGGCGTGCCCGGCTTTGACATTGCCGCCACCGACGGCATTTACGCACCTGCCGGCACGCCGCGCGCCATCATCGACAAGCTCAACGCCGTGCTGCGCCAGGCGCTGACCGATCCGCAGGTGCGCGACAACCTGGGCGCGCGCGGCGGATTCCCCAACCCCAGCACACCCGAAGGCCTCGCCCAACACATCGCCAAGGAACTACCGATGTGGGCGAAGCTGGTGAAGGACTCGGGTGCCAAGGTCGACTGAAAAACCCCAAAGGAAAAAAGCCATGGACATGAACAGCCATTCGGGCAAAGACCCCATCCAGTACGTCGGCATGCCGCCGGTGCTCAAGGCCTCGATCACCGACACCAAGCATTACTTCCAGGCACTGGATAATTTTTTCAAGGTATTCGCGATTCGCCCGGGCGAGCGTGTGCTGATGCTGACCGATCCGCTGCTCGACCCGCGCGTGGTCGACGCCGTCACCGGCCTTGCACGCGCGCGCGGCGCCACGGTCAGCCAGTACATGGCGCCAACCACCACGCTACCCGGCGTTCCCGAGGAAGTACAACCGCTCATCAAAAAAGCCGACTTCGTCGTGTCCACCTGGTTCTGCTCCATCGAGGATCCGTTCAACGTCGCCATGCGCAAGTCAGGCCAGCGCTGGGTGAAGATCACCTATTTCCGCGACCTCGATTTGCTGATGACACCGCAGGCGCGCTTTCCGATCGAACTGGTGGGCGAGATCCTGCGCGCCACCGAGAAGCGCATTCCCAAGGGCGAGGATTTCGAACTGCGCTTTACCGACGGGCGCGGCAGCGACCTGCGTATTCCCTATACGCAGGTCATGCGCGACACGATGTTTTCGGGCAACCGCTGGCGCGGCAAGATGTTCGCCGATGAACCCGGCTGCTACGTGCATTACCTGCCGACGCACGGCCCCAATTTCTGGGACAGCACCGCGATGAAAAGCGACCCCAATGCCAAAATCAATATCGAGGGTGTGCTCTACCCGCAGTGGGCCATCGGCTTCCCCCATCCGTTCGCGGAAAAAATCGCCGTCGTTTTCAAGAACAATCTTGTGACCGAAGTGCGCGGTGAATCGCCCGATGCGGCCATCCTGCGCGACATGCTGATGGGCGGAAAGATCATCGAGGGCGGCGGCTGCGGCTTTAATCCAAAGGCGCCGCGCTACACCGTCTACCCTGCCGGATCCAATTCACCGGGGGCGCTGCACTTCGGCGTGGACCTCGCCAAGCCCAGCGATTACATCCGCCGCGTCATGCCCAACTGGGAAGAACCACCGGTGCACCAGGACCTGATCGTCTACGACGCCACCGTCACTGCGGGAAAGAACACGATCATCGACAAGGGCTTCCTGATGGCCTTGCGTGACCCGGCGGTGGTCGAAATGGCCAGCCGTTACGGCGACCCCGTCGAACTGCTCGAAGCCTTTATCTAGGCGCTAGGCGGGCAACGCACGGCCGCAGACTCTTGCCATCACGGCGAGGGGATCGGCCTGGGCGACATCACCGTTCCAGACAACATACTGGTCGGGGCGCACCAGCATGCATTTCTTTTCGTAGACCTCGCGCCCGCCGTCGCAAGTATCACGCACCACCTTGAGCGGTACACAGAGTCTTCGCGCAGCATCCTCAAACCCGCGAACCGCGTTGTCGCCTTCGGCCTCGTTATCAATAAAGACGAGCAGGGTAAACCCCGCGCCAAGTTCCTCAAATACATTGCGCCCCGATGACAGTTTTTGCGGCGGCAGGTGATGGCCGGCGCGAGACTGGAAGGTATGGCTTCCATGCGCGCTGCAGACCCCGCCCGGCGGCCCCATCACCACCGAGGAGCCCTCGTAATGCGGCTCATAGACCTGGGCGCGTGCGCTGGTCTTGAGCATGCGCTCTTCCCACGCCCGCTCAAAGGCGGCACGGTCGCGCTCCGGACTGAAGTTTTCAAGGAACACCCTGTCCTGCTCGATGCGCGCGGCGATAAAGTCCTCGCCGGTTTCCTTGAATATCGGCCGCCGCTCCTCGTTGTAGGTATCGAGCAACGCATCCGTGCCCCAGCCGTCGAGCCGCGCGGCGAGCTTCCAGCCCAGGTTGGTGATGTCCTCGAGGCCATTGTTGAGGCCGAAGCCGCCGTAAGGAGGATGGGTGTGCGCCGCGTCTCCGGCGATGAAGAACCGTCCGGCCTGGTAAGTCTCGGCCACAGCGACGCGCAGGTCCCAGAGACCGATGTAATCGAACTCACATTTAAACTCAAAGCCCGCGGCCTTTTGCAGCAAGCCAAGAAAATCAAAATTGTCCGTCGTGGTGGATAGCGGCACCGGCGCATGGAAAAACCAGCCCTCGCCGACATCGATCCGGCCGAAAAACTGCCAGTAGCCCTTCAGGTCCGGATGCATCACGTTGTAGGTCGATTTCACCGGGAAGCGCTTGAGCCCTTCGTGAAGTTCTTTTGAACGGAACACCGCGAGCATCATTTTTTGCTCAAAGTCGGCGCCGCTGCGTGCGATGCCCGCCTGTTCGCGCACGATGGAACGGCCGCCGTCGCAACCGACGACGTATTGCGCTTCCAGCTCGATGCGACCCGGGCCGTCGCGCTCGGCGATATTCACACGGGCTGCGCCCGCGTCCTGTGCCACCGCGACGGCGTCCCAACCAAAAAATGCCGTCACCGAAGGCAGTTGCGCCATGCGACGGCGCAGCACCTTTTCGGTTTCATACTGCGGCAGGCGCTCATAGGCCTGGAAATAATACTCATGCACCAGCTCGCGTTGCGCCGGTGCCGCCCAGTACTCGCCCATCAGGCTGCCGTAGGCGCTGACACCGCTGGTGGGCACCCCCTGCGGCATCACGCGCGCAGCGCGCAGCTCGTCAACGCAGTTCCAGAAATAAAAATGCTCGAGCGTGCGCTGCGTCAGGTTTTGCCCCTTGGGGATGCGCACCAGATCAACGTTGCGCTCGACAAGCGCGCAACGAATGCCGCGCTGCCCCAACTCAACCGCAAGACCCACTCCGACCGGACCGCCTCCGACGATGACGACCTGGAAGTGTTGTTTCATATGAATCCTGTTTGTTTTATTTCTTCGGTTTATCAGATGCGCATGACGTGATCCGCGCCCAACTCCGACACCGATGCGCAACCCATCAGCGTCATCACCCTGTCTGTTTCATCGCGCAGGATCGCCAACGCACGCGCCGCGCCGGCCTGCCCCCCCGCCGCGACGCCATACAGGGTCGCACGACCGAGTAGCACGCCGTCCGCACCGAGCGCGAGCGCCTTGACAATGTCGCTGCCGCGGCGGAATCCGCTGTCGACAAGAACCGTCATCGAATCGCCCACCGCCGCGGCGATCCCGGGCAGGACATCGAGCGTCGCCGGCGCGCCATCAAGCTGCCGCCCGCCGTGGTTGGACACCACCACGCCGTCGGCCCCGGCCGCTTGCGCGCGCCGCGCGTCCTCGGCGGTCAGCAGCCCCTTTACCAGCAGGGGCCCGGTCCACTGGCTGCGCATCCAGGCGATGTCGGCCCAGTTGAGCGAGAGGTTGCGCCGTGCGCGGGTGAACTCGGCCAGTTCGTGCGCGTCCGCACCCGCAGGCAGAAAGGGCGCGATGTTTTCCATGCGCGGCATGCCACGGCGCAGCCACACCGACGCAAGCCAGCGCGGGTGCGTAAGTCCGTCCCAAACCACGCGCGGCGTGATCCTGACCTCATGCGCGAAACGGTTGCGCAGGTCGCGCTCGCGCTTGCCGTTGATGACCGAATCGACGGTCACAATCAGCGCTTTATAGCCGGCGGCCCGGGCGCGTTCGATTTGCCTCGCCCACAAGGGGCGCTGATCCCAGCAATAGAGCTGGAAAAACTTGATCCCGTCGCCCCCCTCGGCCGCGACCTGCTCCAGCGAATTGTTGGCGGGCGATGAAAGCACGAAGCCGATGCCCTCGGCGGCGGCCGCGCGCGCCAGCGCAAGGTCGGCGTCGACCCAGTAAATGCCGTTTAAGCCGGTCGGGCCGATGAGAAAGGGCGCCGACAGGCGGTGGCCGAAGAGCGTGACCGACATGTCGCGCTTTGCATGACCGGTCAGCATGGCCGGACGCAGGCGGTAACGCTCAAAGGCGGCACGGTTGTCTCGCAGCGTCGACTCATCCTCGGCGCCACCGTCAAGGAAATCCCAGATGACACGCGGCAGCCGTGACCTCGCCAGACGGGCGAGGCCGGCAATATTGACGGCTTTTTCGATTGCGGCTTGCGACATGGATGCGCAGTGTAAACCAGACCGGGCTCAACACCAGCGTGCCAACTCCACCGCTTGCGGCGATAATTGCGCGTGGACAAGTCTTTCACAAGTACGCGCGCCTTCGCGCAATTCAACATGGTGCTCGCCACCTTTTGCTGGGGTTCGAGCTGGGTGGTCGCGCGCGGCCTCTACCAGGTCATGCCGCCGGTGGCGATGTCGTTCTGGCGCTGGGCCATCGCCTTTCTTTTCATCCTGCCTTTTTCCTGGCGGTTTTTGCGGCAGGACGCGCCGACCCTGCGGGAAAACTGGAAGCTGCTGGCATTTCTGGGCGTGATCGGCACCACCGGATTCAGCACGCTCGGGTACTGGGGCGTCAACTACACCACGGCCATGAACGCCGCCCTGATCAACGGCGCGATGCCCGCCCTGGTCATAGGCATGAGCGCATTTATAGACCGTGCCTGGCCTTCACGCCGCGTCGCCGCGGGCTTGGTGTTCGCAATGTGTGGGACGGTCTTCATGGTCGCCAAGGGCAGTTGGGCCGCCATCTCCGCGCTGCAGTTCAATCAAGGCGACGTGCTCGTACTCGCGGCCATGGCCGGGTGGGGTGTGTATACCTGCGCCCTGCGCTGGCGCCCGCCAAAGTTGCATCCGCTCAGCTTTTTTGCATTCACAGCTGGTTGCGGCGTACTCTCGACGGTGCCGCTCTTCGCCTGGGAGAACTTGACAAACCCGATCGTGATCCCGCTTAACGCAATGGTTGTCGGCGGGACCCTTTACGTGGCGCTTGCGTGTTCGGTTCTCGCCTATACCTGCTGGAATGCCGCGGTCGCCGTGGTCGGGTCGCAAACGGCGGTGCTGTACAACAACCTTGCGTCGATCTTTGGCGTGCTAATGGCCATGCTGGTGCTGGGAGAAATGCCGCATGCCTATCATTTTATCGGCGCCCTGCTGGTGTTCGCCGGCGTTGCGCTGGTTTCGCGGCGCTGAACCACCCCGCACCCATTTGGAATTTGTAAGATTTCAACGCGTGCTTCGACCAACCACATTAGCGAGATTACGCTTTTAACAAGGAATAAGGACAGGACATGCTAAAACTTTGGGGACGCGTCAATTCCATCAACGTGCAAAAAGTGCTGTGGTGCCTCGACGAACTGAAACTGCCGTTTGACAGAACCGATGCCGGCATGGCTTTCGGGGGGGTGAACGAGTCCTGGTACCGGTCCATGAATCCGAACGGTCGGGTGCCGGTGATTGATGACGAGGGCTTTGTACTCTGGGAATCCAATGTCATCGTGCGCTACCTCGCGGCAAAGCATGCGCCGGGCACGCTCTATCCGGAAAAGCTCACCGATCGGATGAACGCCGAGCGCTGGATGGACTGGTGCTCAAGCACGCTTGGCGCGCCGATGACCACGGTGTTCTGGCAGCTTATCCGCACCCCCGAGGACAAGCGCGACATGAAAGCCGTCGAGGCGGCGGCAAAGTCCTGTGGCGAGTTGTTCGGCATGCTGGAAACCCACATGGCGGGAAAAAAATTCATCACCAGCGATACGTTTACCATCGGCGATATCCCCACCGGCTGCTTTTTCAACCGATTCACGGACCTGCCCATTGAACACCCGGCCACGCCCAATCTCTCGGCCTGGCTTGAACGCCTCAAGCAACGGCCCGGTTTCAAAAAATATGTGGCGGTACCGCTTAGCTGAAATACCTTACCGTCCGGAAAACCGCACCAGACGGGCATCTCCTGGCATCATCCCCGATGAGTGGCTAATGGAAAACGGAAACCGGCTCGGCGTCGGCGTCCTCCACGCTTAGATGCCTTATTCAAAGCCGATTCTTCGCGCGATGAAATAGGTTGCGGTCGAGACCGAGGCTGCGATCGTGGCCCCCCAAGCCAAGTCGACGACCGTAACCAAAAGAGGCCAATCTTTTAGCGTCGCAAGGTTGCTCAGGTCGTAGGTAGCGTAAGCGACGAGTCCGAACAGCGCTCCAAATAAAAGCGCGTGCGTCCAGGAGTTTTTTTCAATTGCCGGCGCAATGACGAAAACCACGAGTCCGACGATAAACAAGAGGTAGAAAGCGATCGCGGCCGCCCAATTGATTTCACCTCCCATCAAAAAACCGATTTGGTCTTGATAGAAGCGCTTGGCCACCACCACCAGCCAGACCATATCGATGGCGAAGAAGACAGGTAGTGCGACGGCATAGAGCTTTAGGAACATAACGAGTGGCTGCGATATTCTCAGGCGTTGAGATACGTAATGATCATTAGCATTACCGTCGCAAATATTCCCCGCAAAAGGCATGGAATATTGTCATAGGACACCGGCCCACCGGCCTACTACAGGCGGACTTTGGCGTGCTGCGTATCGTCCGTTTTCAGTGTTTCTCCGGCCACGTAGGCCTTGGCGGCATCGTAAACATATTTAAGGCCCTGCATGCCGGCGTTGTCCCAGAACTCGCCTTCATGCGCCGTAAATTTCAGCAAGGCGATGTTCGGGTCCGACTTGCCGTGCGGAAACCATACCTTCCAGACGTCCTTCCACACCGCCTCAATTAGCTGCCGGTCGTGGACCACGGCCAGCTCGCCGCGCACCGAAGCAAATTTTCGGGCGCCTTGAAACGTGAGCAGGGCCTGAGGGTTGACGCTAATTTCGTCGATCTTGAGCGAGCGGATATCGCTCACGAGGTAGGCGCCCATGCCTTCGTCCAGGCGTGCGATGGTCATCGGGCGCGCGTGGATTGCGTGGCCCGTGTGCGTCACCAGCATCGCCACGTCGAAGTCGCTCACCACGCCGTACAAGTTGTTCCTGTCTTCGTTCATGTCCATTGCCGCTGGCTCCTTGGTCTTCAAAATATGGGGAAACGTTTTATCCAGCGGCCACTCTATCGCTCCCTGCCACCGCATCCGTTCGCCACCGAACGCATCGCCAAAAATTGCAAGCTTCATCCGGCAGGATGAATGCGCCGGAAATCCGCGCCAGGCGCGGCTTTCCAGACCATGCAGGGCATTGACGTCGTCAGGGTGCAGTCGGCGCGCCCAGGCGCGCATCGCGCTCCGCCTTGGGTAGACTCGACAGCGCGCGCACGGCAGCATAAAAGCGCGGCAGGTCGCCGCGTTGTTCCTCCAGCAGACGCTGGAATCCCGGGACCAGTTCGGTATATGCGGCGACCGAGGCGAGATGGGCGTTGTTGGGGCTTTGCGCGAAAAACCGGTCGTAGCCGACAAAACCGGCCCAGGCCGGTGACGCCTTGAGACGCTCGTAATCGGCGCGCATCGCCACAAATTCCGCGGCCTTGCCGCTGCGCATGTCCCCGGCGGCCGGGCCGCGCGCATACAAGGCCTCCAACCGCGCGCGATACCCGAGCACGAGCGCGATGAATTCGCGCCGCCGCGCCTGGAAGGCCTCGTATTGCTGCAACTGTCCCGGCGCACCGTGTTGCCGTAACCAGCGGCGCACGCCCTCGTTCTCGACGGCGACAGCAAACGACTCGTTGAAAACGGTGTCACCACCAAGGTAAAACTGCTGGTGGGCAAGTTCGTGAAAGAGCAGCCGTGCGAGTTCGGGCTCCGGATAATTCACAAAGGTGTTGAGCACCGCGTCGTTGAACCATCCCAGCGTTGAATACGCCGGCACACCGCCGACGTAGACATCGAAGCCGCGTTCCCGCAAGGCCGCCGCATGTCGCTCCGCGTCGGCCTGTGAAAACCAGCCCCGATACGTGACGCAACCGGCGATGGGAAAGCACGACTGCTCGGGCTTGATTGAAAACTCGGGCGCGGCAAAGACGTTCCAGACTACAAAAGGCCGGCCGAGGTCTGCATACGCGCGGTAACTTCCGTTTTCGGGCAAGCCCAGTTCGCGACTGGCACAGTCGCGAATCACCAGCACACGCTCGAGGCGCGCCTTGAGCGCCGGTGTGAGCGACGGGTCCGCCAGTTGCTCCGGGATGGAACGCGCGCGGCGCAGTAACTCCACCTGCCCTGACACAGCCTGGGCGTAATAGTCGATGGTTGCGCAGCCGCCGAGCAGCCACGCCGCGCCGATGCACATAGCAAGCCGGACGCTCACCGTGCAAACTTTCCGTCGCGCAAAAAGCTTGCTGTCTGCGCCGCCACATCACCCGAAAACAGCATGCCACTATGGCTTACCGGCAGCACGATATGGTCGGCAAGTCCGGGCATGCGGGTCTCTTCAATGGTCACCACCCCGTCGTTTTCGCCGGGAAGCGAAACAAACAAATGCGCCAGCCCGAATTGGTCGCTGCCGGCGATCATGCCGACCTCGCCGCGCAGCGTCCAGGTCGGCGGCGTTTCCCAGATCGCCGCGCTGCGACCAAGCAGCGGACGCCCCAGTTCATGGGCTGCAACGCGAGCACCGGCCTGGGATCCTGCGACCGGCGATCCGAGCAGCACGGCACGACCAAGTCGGCCATCGGTCGCGTCCTGCAAATAGCGCAGGATCACCAGTCCGCCAAGGCTGTGGCCGACCAAATGAATACGCCCCTCGGGCAGCGCCGCGATTGCCTTCGCCAGCCCGGCGGCGTTTTCCGACAGTCCCTCGTCCATGGACGGATAGCCGAAGGTGTGCGCGCTGAACCCCGCCCCCTGCAGCTTGGAGGCGAGAAATTGCATCGCAAGGCGGTTCAGCCACAATCCGTGCAACAGCATTACGGCTTCACGCATTAGGGACCATCATCAGGGAAAGTTCCGAAGAATCGGCATCAACGCGCCTTGGGTGCGGGTCGCAGCAGGCGCAGGCCCACCATCAGTGGCAGCACCGCGAACAGCACGTAACCATGCGCGTAACTGCCGCTGGCCGACACCAGCGCCCCGAACATAGGCGGGCCGAACATCGAGCCGGTGAAGGTAAACACCTGTGTGCCGCCAGTGACAATGGCGACGCGTCCGGCCGGCGCCATGCGCGCCACCTCGGCAAGGAAAACGCCGTTCCAGGCGGCGGCCGTCGCCGCAAACAGCGCGGCCACAGCCATCACCCAGGCGAACGGCCACGCCGGTGTGAAAGCCGAGGCAGCGAAACCGAAAACCGACATTGCGATCCCGAGGCCCGCAAGCACATGGCGCGGCTTGAATAAACGGTCTGCAACCGTACCCCATACGACACGCGCGAATACGCCTGTCATGCTGGCAGACGAAAACACAAGCCCGGCCAGCACCAGCGTGTAACCGAGTTCAAGCTTGAGGTAGGACACCAGGTAGGTAAGCAGGCACACCTGCACCGACGAATACACCGCAGAACAGATCGCCAGCTCGCGCATCCGCCTGTCGTTCCAGACCTCGCCAAGCGGTGCCAGGATTGCCGCAACACGCAACGATGCGCGCGTCACCGGTTCATCGTCGAAGGTGGCGCGAAACGGCTGCAGGCATGGAATGATCAGCACACTCAGCGCGGCAAGGACGAGCAAGGCCGCGTGCCAGTTCATAAAGAGCAGCAGGGCCGGCAGCAGCACGCCGCTGATGGCCGCCCCGACAGGCACGCCAGTCTGCTTGATCGAGAACACCATCACCCTTACGCCGGGGGGCGCGGCGCGCGCGAGGATC
>CAITSH010000375.1 GCA_903895005.1 uncultured Pseudomonadota bacterium | reverse complement strand
TTTCAAACGGCAGGACGCCGGCTTGAGGCCTTACGTGGCGGGCGAATTGCCTCTCTGGGTTGGTTGCGTTCCGACATTCAGATTGAACTCGCCTTGGTCGCTGAAGCGCAGGGAAGAGGCTCTGATACAGGCGCGGCTTTCGATCGTGCAATCGCGATCATTGGCGCAGCTTTTCCGCAATCACCTGCATTGCTATCGGTGCAGGCGCGCAAAGCAGCATGGCTTGTTCGTTCAGGCAATGAAACTGCCGCTATGGCACTCTACGCAAAAGTGGTGGAAGACAGCCAGCCGGTGCCAGACGCAGGAGTAAACCTGCGTGACCTACTCGGTCCCTACTTTAGCGCTTTGGCCAAACAGGGCGATACCGCCGCCTCAAAAGCTATTTTTGACGCATCGCAGGTTTTGCAGCGTCCTGGCGTAGCGCAAACACAAGCCGTACTTGCCCGTCAGTTGTCCGAAGGTAACGATGAGGCGGCCGCGCTTTTTCGCCTTTCCCTCACGCGCAGTCGCGACGTAGCCCGTGCGGAGGTCGTTGTGGCTCGGCTGAGCGCGTTAACCACGCCGACCGCTAGAGAAAGCGCCGAACTGGCCGCCACACAGGATACGCTCGCAGCGCTCCGCCGAGAGCAGACCGAGCTCATCGCCAAGCTGTCGGCATTTCCGCGCTACACTGCGCTCGCACCGCAGAGAGTGTCGCTGCAAGAGATACAGGCCGCTCTGCGTTCGGGTGAGGGCTATTTTAAACTCATCGCGGTGGGCGAAGCCCTGTACGGGCTTTGGGCGACCAGCGGCTCGTCCCGAGTTGTCCCGATTGCCTTGTCGCGCAAAGACCTCTCCCGCGAAGTCCAGGCGATCCGAGACAGCATCGTCACCATCGAGAAGGGCAAAGTGGTCAATCGGCCCTTTGACCTTGACGCCTCGCGCGCGCTTTACAAGGCACTGTTTGGTGCGGTGCACGAGGATTTGGCTGCGGTAAACCACCTAGTGTTCGAGCCCGACGCGGCGATGCTCCAGTTACCGCCTTCGGTCCTCGTCACTGCCGACGCAGGGATTGCGGCTTACAAGGCCCGGACCATCGACATCGATGCTGATGCCTTCGATTTCACCGGGATTGCATGGATGGGCCGGGAGCGGGCGATTTCAATCGCGGTTAGTCCGCGCGCATTTCTAGATATTCGCAAGCTGGCGCCGTCGCAAGCGTCGCGGCCTTATCTGGGGCTGGGCAGCAATTCTGTGCCGGCGCCCAGTCCTGTCGCGGCGGTCGCCAGCGAATGCGACTGGCCAATGACGGTATGGCAACGGCCAATCAAGCCGGACGAACTTCTTTTTGCTGCCAAGACCATCGGCGGCACCAGTATCGTGCGTACTGGCACCAGCTTCACTGACGCCGGTCTTCTGGCGGACAATGCGTTAGATCAGTACCGCGTGCTGCACTTTGCCACTCATGGGCTCGTCTCAGCCCCGCGCAAGGACTGCCCGGCACGGCCGGCATTGGTGACACCGCAGGCAAACGACGCACAGTAGGGATATCGTCCTCCTCATCGCGCACAGCCGATCGTTGTGTAATCGGCGCGGCCGACGTCGGACGCAACGACG
>CAITSH010000374.1 GCA_903895005.1 uncultured Pseudomonadota bacterium | reverse complement strand
CCGCCGCCGCCGCCGCCGCGGTCGCTGGCCGACCACCCGCTGCACGCTCTCGCGAGGCTCTACTGCGGCTGCGGCTGCCACGCGCTGTTGTGACGGAACCATGTCACAGACCATGTGCACACGAAATACACATCCCCACCAGCGGGCGGGGCAACGAGGAAGGGCCTTCCGGCGTGGCGCGACGTTCAATCGGGCGCTCTGTTGTCAGTTGGTGGTGGTTGGCGGGTGGGTGGGTGGTGAGGTGTGCGTGGGCGGTTACGCGGCCACAGTGCCGCGCAAACGCGAGGGAGATGTCAGTAGTAGCTTAGCTCGGGGATGTTACTCTGCGCTTGGCGAGGCAAGAAAAGAGGGGAGGGGTGAAAGTGCGTCTGCTGAGGACGCTGCGAAGCCCCGAAAACGCCGAGCAATGCCAGGCGCTCAGTTGGTGGTGCACGTTGGTCGCCATCCCGCGCCAGCCCGAGGGCCGGCCGGTCGGTGTGTTTTCTATGGTTCGTGCAAGTCATCATCGCGCGGCGAAGACAGGCGCGCGCCAGGAAAGAAGGAAGGCGCACGCAAACGTAGCCGTCGGAAAAGTATATTGGTGATATGGTGAGTGTGTATCATCAGAGCCGCAGCTCAGAGTGGTGCATAGAACTCGTTCGTCATCCGGCTTGCCACGTGTGGGCGCGCGCAAAAACAACAACCAAGACCAAAACGGGCGAAACACTTGGCTCAGAGCTTCTTAGAGGGAATGTTTTTGATCATCACTGGACGGCAAGCCGCCTCATTGGATTGACAGACATGTGTTCCTCATTGCCAGGGCGCGCGGGGGACAACAGCACACGCAAGAGGGCACACTGTGCTTTACTCACGAATAGCAGACGGAGCCGCAAACCACATAGTCGATTGCGCCTGCGGGAGGAGCACGGGCGCGGCAAGTGGGTGTGGGGCAATGCAGCTATGCAGACACAGGAAGATGCCTGCCCAGGTGTCGCCAACAACAAGAAAAGGTGCGGGATCTGAAAGAGAGTACAATGGAGTTCATCAGTGTGCAGAAACACGGATCCAATTATTAGTCAGCATGTCCCTCGGCACGCGCGCAAGCACACGGACGCGTAACAGAAAGAGGGCCGTCAGAGAACATAAGGATGTTTCATAACCCGCGTGGGTTCTAAAGTCTAACATACTGCGAGAGAGCGGGTGGCGGGGGTGCGCGTGGACGAGCGCCGCGGAGCAGGCGCCGCGCGGGCGAGCAGCGGCGCGCGCCGCACTGCGCACTCACTGAAGAAAGTTTGGTCATCAACCGGCAACACGCACGCAACGCCGCCCGCCACCGTGCCCTCGGTCACCTCGTGTCTCGCCATCAGCCGGCGCCGCAATGGGCGCCGGCCTCCGATAGAGCTAATAGAAAGTGTTGGTCGTCACCGGGCGCGGCGCACGAGGCGGCGGAAAAGGAAGCACCGCGAACACGCGCGCGCGAAGTGACATAGCGCTGCCACAAGGCTGAAACAATTTGCGTCAATCATCAGCGCGCAGGTGCGCTAGGACGAGACTAGGTATGGGTCATCGCGCAAGAGGGCAGCCACGAAAAAAGGAGGCGCAAAAAACAGAGGACAGCGATGCCGAAACCAAAACTCACGCGTCAACGGCGGCAAGGGCATACGGTCAGAGCTCATTGGAGGCTACTTTCTCGCGGCTTCATGGCGCCAGTGCACAACAGCACGCGCGCAAAGAGTGCGCATGTTGGTGGGTAAAATCCAACTCGCGAGAGTCGCGCTTCAAAACGCCACGACCATTTTCGGCGGCAATTCCGTGTACAAACTCGCGCGCCGCACCTCCCCTCTTTCGCGCGTGGTCTCTTGCTGCAGCAGCACTTATCTGGCTGCCCGATTTTCGCGTTTCTCTCCGCCACCATGCTCCCCTCGGCCATGCGCGCGGCCGCGCGCTCCGTGCCGCGTGCGCCGTCGTCGGCGCCGCGCCGCGGCATGGCGTACAAGGTGCCGATGCGCGACATCCAGTTCTTGCTGCACGAGGTGAACGACTCGCGCGCGCACTACGCCGCGCTGCCCAAGTCCGGCGGCCTGAATGCGACGCCCGAGACGGTGCAGATGATCATCGAGGAGTCGGCCAAGTTTGCGGAGAACGAGCTCGCGCCGATCAACGTGGGCGGCGACCGCGTCGGCTGCAAGCAGACGGGCCCCAACGCGGTGGTGACGCCGCCGGGCTTCAAGGCCGCCTACGAGCAGTTTGTGGCGGGCGGCTGGCAGGGCCTCACCTTTCCCGAAAAGTGGGGCGGCCAGGGCATGCCCAACTCGATCGCGCTCATCCAGAGCGACATGACGGCGACGGCGAACTGGACGTGGACGATGTGCGTGCGCTGGTCGGGCACCGCACGGGTGGCGCGCACGAACTTTCCCCAGCGCGCCTGCGACCGTCTCTTCCT
>CAITSH010000373.1 GCA_903895005.1 uncultured Pseudomonadota bacterium | reverse complement strand
TGCCGCGCGGCGCGGCGGAGGATGATCCCACGCTCAAGCAGATCATCCCCTACGCCGTGTTCCGGCATGGTGGGCGCATCCTGCACTACACGCGCGGAGCAAAATCCGGCGAGAAGCGGCTGGTGGCGAAATCCTCGATCGGTATCGGCGGCCATGTGAACGACACAGACGAGTGCCAGCACTTCGATCAATCGACCTACCACAATGCCGTGAAGCGCGAGATTAGCGAGGAGCTGCGGCTCGGCGGCGGATTCACCGAGCGGGCGGTGGCCCTTATCAACGACGACTCCAGCGAGGTCGGGCGGGTGCATTTGGGCATCGTGCATATTGTTGATTTGGAAAACGACAGCGTGAGCGCCGGGGAAAAGGCCATCGCCGAGTTGGGCTTTGCCACGCGCGCAGAGTTGCTGGCGCGGAGGGATTCCTTCGAGACCTGGTCACAAATCGTGCTCGACGGGTTGGATGAGCTCGACGTCTTTTAGCCTGCGCCCTTGCATGGCGGGGCGGGGTTTCGCATGATTTCCAGCATGGATTATTTGAAGCTGGCGCGTCGTGTTTTTGAGATCGAGCTTTCCGAGATCGAGGCCACGGCCGCTCGCTTGGATGGCCAGTTTGTGGCGGCCGTCGATCTCATCAAAGCAGCCGTGGAGCAGCGGAACAAAGTCGTCATTCTGGGTGTCGGCAAATCCGGGAACATCGGTGAAAAAATCGCCGCCACGCTCACCAGCACGGGAAGCACGGCGGTCGTGCTGAATTCCCTGAACGCCCTGCACGGCGACCTGGGCATCGTGGCCGACGGGGATGTCTTGCTGGCCCTTAGCTACAGCGGTGAGACTCAAGAGTTGTTGGCTGTTCTGCCCGCCATCGTTCGCTTCGGCTTGCCGATCATCGCCATCACGGGTGATAAAAACTCCTCCCTCGCAAAGGCCGCGCAGGTCGTGCTGGACGTCTCTGTGACGCAGGAGGCGTGTCCGTTGAACCTCGCCCCCACCTCGAGCACCACGGCAATGCTGGTCCTCGGCGATGCGCTGGCGATGGTTCTGCTCGAGAGCCGGGGATTTCAAAAAGAGGATTTCGCCAAGTTCCACCCCGGGGGCAGCCTCGGGCGTTCGTTGCTCTTGCGGGTCAACCAAATCATGCGGCCGGTTGAGGAAATGGCGCTCATTTCGCCCGCCACGCCCATCGTGGAAGCCATCCAGGCAATGACGTCCAAGCGAGCCGGCGCCGCAGTGGTCACGCACCCCGACGGCACGCTCGCCGGCATTTTCACACACGGCGACTTTGCGAGGCATTTTCCCGGCAACCCAGGCATCGGCACCGCGCCGGTGGGGGATTTCATGAGCCTGCGTCCCGTGACGATCGATGGCAGCAAGCTCGCCGCCGAGGCGCTTCAAATCCTGGAGCGTCACCGCATCGATGACCTCGTGGTGCTCGACGAAGGCCGCCGCCCCATCGGAGTCGTGGATTCCCAGGACCTCACGCGCCTTAAGATTCTTTGATCCTCGCCTTCCACAAACCCTACGGCGTGCTCTCGCAGTTCACGCCGGATGGCAGCGCGAACCGCCCGCTGGCGGAGTTTGGTTTTCCCAAGGGGGTGTATCCCATCGGTCGCTTGGATGCCGACTCCGAGGGGTTGCTCTTGCTCTCCGATGAGGCGCGTTGGAATGCGCGCCTGCTCTCGCCGACCAGCCATGTGGAAAAAACCTACCACGCTCTTGTCGAGCGCTTGCCTGACGAATCAGCTCTGCGGCAGCTTTGCGATGGCGTCGTTCTGGATGGCAAACCCACCATGCCCGCAGGGGCGCGGCTTTTGGATCCGCAGCCCGAATTTCCGCCGCGCGATCCGCCCGTCCGCTTTCGAAAAAATGTGCAGGATGTCTGGATCGAGTTGCGGCTGCGCGAGGGTCGGAATAGACAGGTGCGGCGCATGACGGCCGCGGTCGGGCACCCCACGCTGCGTCTGATCCGCGTGGCGATCGGCGGGTTCCGTCTCGGCGGTCTGGCCTGCGGAAGTTGGCGTGAGCTGACTCCCGGGGAAGTCGAGCGGTTGGCGGCTGAAAACGGTGTATGATACCAAAAGCTAATCCCTTTTAGACTTCTGAGATGTAGCGCGGGCGTCTCGCCTGCGGGCGTTTGTCGTTCCATGTCAGGCGAGACGCCTGACCCACGAAGATGCGAGTGAAAATCCACACCGATGGAAACATCGGTATGAGAGTAAAATTAGGCGCATCATAAAATTCTTATAAACTGGGATAAACTTCATATAATACCATCTCTTCAAGATAATCCGACTGCTATATTTTCGCAGTAGCGTTTGCTTGAGACTGCAGCCATGGGCGACCAATAAGCGAGAGGACCGCTTGAG
>CAITSH010000372.1 GCA_903895005.1 uncultured Pseudomonadota bacterium | reverse complement strand
CGCGGCCCCAGGCGTCCTGCCCCGGGCGCTCCGACAGCAGGTACGCCGCACCGACAATGGCGTTGAGCGGCGTGCGGATCTCGTGGCTCGTATTGGCCAGGAACACGTTCGTCGCCCGCGACATCGCCTCGGCGCCGGTCTCGCGCGCAGCGGCTATGGCCTGCCGGCGCCAGAACAGCGCCAGCGTCATGATCAGCCCCGACAACAGTGCCGCCAGCGCGATCCTGATCGAACTGGTGCGTATGCGGTCTTCAAAGATCAGCGGATCCGGGATCCGGGTGTTCACCACCAGCGGGTATTTCGTCAACTTGATCGGGGCGAGCATCCTGCCATCCGTCTCGTTTTCAGCCAGGACGGTGCGCGCGCCGGTCGGAAAATAGCGCACGGCAGCACCGGCCCTGAGGGTCTGGAAAATGGGGCTGTTCTCCCAGCTCTTGCCCAGCGCATCGTTCTTGACCGGAAAGCGCGCCAGATTGATGCCGTCGGCGCGGAACAGCGTGTAGGACTTCCCGGGCGCGGCCACGGCACCGTAAAACTGCTCGAAGTAGGAAGACTCGATGCCCGCGATCACCAGGCCGATCATTTCGCCGGTCTGGTTGCGGATCTTGCGCGTCAGGTAAAACGTCCAGGTGCCGGTGCCCTTGTTTTCAACCGGCGCCGAAATATAGGATTCGAGCATCGGCGCGCCGAGGTGGGCCTTGAAATAATCCCGCTCGGCGAGATTGATTTTCGCGCCCTTGTCCGAACGCGGCGGATGATTGCGCGTGAAGTTGATCATGTCGCCGTTGATGGCGACGAGCGAGATCACGCTGATCTGCGTGACATTGGACTGGCGCAGCCGCAGCAACTCGTGCACCTGGGGCGTGGCCATTTTTTCGACCATATCGGCGGCGGTGTTCACGCCCGAGTCCTGGGCAAAGTCGCCCACGCTGCGCAGCACCACGTCGACCGCGGTCATCGTCTGTTCGGCATGCGCGGCGAGCATGCGCGACTCGGTTTGCGCCGCCGTTGCGGCCTGGCGCAGCCTTTGATCGTGTTCCTCATAATGTTCGTACACCGTCGAGCCGATGACCAGCGCGACCAGGAACAACCCGCCCCAGATCAGCACCCTGCCGCGCCTGTCGAATAGAGTGGCGCCTTTAGCCAACGACAACAGTCGCGACATCGCGGGATTTTCGGTGAACCTTGCGGGCATGTTCATCCGGCCTCCATCTCGTTGAGTACGTTCTTTTGTGCCTCCAGGAGGGCACGCAGTTCGGCCGGCGGCCTGGGTCGGCTAAACAGATAACCCTGACATTCGTCGCAACCAAATCCGGCCAGTATCGCGCGCTGCGCCTCGGTCTCCACACCCTCGGCGATGACGGTGAGACCGAGCGCCTGGCCGAGCGCAATGATGGCGCGCACGATGGCGCAGTCCCGCTCGCTGCGATCGAGCTTGCGCACAAAGGACTGGTCGACCTTCAGCTTGTCTATCGGAAAACGCGCCAGATAGGCGAGCGAGGAGAAGCCGGTGCCAAAATCGTCTATCGAGAGGGCGGCGCCGATCGCCTTGAAGGCGACCATCGTGCCGATCGCCGCCTCGACATCAAGCATCACCGCCCCTTCGGTGATTTCCAGTTCAAGCCATTGCGGCGCCAGTCCGGTGAGGTGCAGCACGCTTTTCACCTGTCCGGGCAGGTCGGGGGAGAGAAACTGGCGCGGTGACAGGTTGACCGCCATGACCATGGGCGGGAAACCCTCCTCCTGCCATTGCCGGTTCTGGGCGCAGGCGGTCCCCAGGACCCACAGGCCGATTTCATGGATGGCGCCGGTTTCCTCTGCGAGCGGAATGAACTCGGCCGGCGAGATCATGCCCCTGACCGGATGACGCCAGCGCACCAGCGCCTCCACGCCGATCATGCGCCCGCCGCCGATCTCGAGCTGCGGCTGGTAGTGCAGCTCAAGCTCCCCGCGCTCCGCCGCATGGCGCAGCTGGTGCTCGAGCTCCAGCCGGTCAAGCAGCTTGGCGCTCATTTGCGCCTCGTAGCGCACCGCCGCCGTGGCGCCGGCCCGTTTTGCGTTTTGCAGCGCGGTGTCGGCGTTGCGCAGCACATCGCCGCCGACGGCCCCGTCTTCGGGAAAATGCGCGATGCCGGCGGTGAAGGTAAAAAACATTTCGCGCCCATCGACGAACAGGGACTTTTGCATCTCCTCGGCAATGCGCGCGGCAAGGGCGGCGGGCTGCGCGGCGTGCCCGATCTCGGGAATCAGCACGGCGAACAACGCCCCCTCAAACCGATACATGGTGCAGGCCGGGAGGGCGTCGCCCGCGAGGCTTTCCAGACGCTCTGCCAGGGCAACCAGCACCCTGTCGGCGAATGCGTACCCCAGGGAATCGACCACCGTCTGCAGGCGCTCCAGTTGCAGCAGGATCACCGCGCCCGACTGCCCGCGCGCCAGCGCCTCGGCGAGGGTCTCTTCGAGCCGCCTGCGGTTGCGCAGGCGTGTGAGCCTGTCGTGAAAGGCCTGGAATTGCAGGTCGGCGGTGCGTTCGCGCACCTTCTCGTCGAGATTGTCGTTCTGGTCGGCAATGATGCGCAGGCTGCGGCCAAGATCGACATGGTGGCGCACGCGCGACAGCACAATGGGCGGAGAGAACGGTTTGCCAATGTAGTCGTTGGCGCCCAGCGCAAGGCCCTTGCGCTCGTCTTCAACACCGTTCAACGAGGTCAGGAAAATGATCGGCACGTGCTCGAGCGCGCTGATGGTGCGCAGCCAGGCGCAGATCTCGTAGCCGTCGCGCCCGGGCATGACCACATCGAGCAGGATCAGGTCGACCGGTTTGCCACCGGTGATGTACGCGGCGAACTGCGCCGGGTCGGTGAAGGGGTGGACCTGGAATTCGCCGATCAACAGGCTGACGAGCAGGTGCAGGTTCTCGGGCTGGTCGTCAAGCAGCAATACGTCCGCCTTGTCGGAAATCATCAGATTACTCATTGCGGCTTTCCCTTGATAAGGGCCATCAACGGCCCGAGTTGTTCTTTTGCCGCCTCGAAATCAAAGCGCTCGACACATTCGAGCACCCCGCGCAGCGGGACGAGCGCACCGTCCGGCACGCGCGGCCCCATGGCGGCCATGAGCGCCTCCGCCGTCTGGATGGCCGCGCCATCGGCGCGTTCGAGTTGCCCGTCCAACAGCACGGCGAGGCGCAACGCATCGGCATTCACTGGCGCCAGCGCATCGGCGCCGCGGCTTGAAGCGGGCGTTTCGGCCTGGTTTTCGCCACCGGCCCCGGGTGGCGTCGCTTCAGTCGCGCCGGGAACGTTTTCCAGCAGCCGCGCCACCTCGGCCAGCACCTCACCGAGCAAGGCTGACAGGTTGGCGGCGACCTCCTGCGGCGCGGCGTTACCGCGCCGCCAGAACTGCTCGGCGTCAAGCGCCGCCTCGTGCAGCTTCAGCGCGCCGATCTGCCCGCCCATGCCTTTGAGGCCGTGTGCAATACGAAAGGCGCCATCCCAATCCTTGGCGAGGATCATCGACTGCAGCTGTTGCCTGTCATGCTTGTGATGCGACAGCACCTGATGGAACACCCGTCTCATCACCTCGGGCTTGTTATTGGTCATGCGCGCGAGGACTTGCAAGTCGATGCAAGCCGCCTCGGCTGCGCCGTCCGGAGTCGGGGCGCTGGATACGGGCTTCAGTAGGGTGCCACCTGCAGGGTTACCGGCGGCGGGCGGCGGCATGGGCACATCGCGCGTGCGGCCAAACCAGGTGCGCAGCGCCTTGTACAGCACCACCGGATCCACCGGCTTGGCCAGGTGATCGTTCATCCCGGCAGCAAGGCAAGAGGCGCGGTCTTCGGCAAAGGCGTTGGCCGTCATCGCCAGGATCGGGACTGCGCCCCATTCGGGCAGCGCTCTGATCCGGCGCGTCGCCTCGAGGCCGTCCATCTTGGGCATTTGCATGTCCATCAGCACCAGGTCAAAGCGCTCCCGCGTGGCGCGCTCCAGGCCCAGCAGGCCGTTTTCCGCCGTCTCGATCTGCAGCCCCAGGTCCCCCAACAAGTCGACCAGCACCTCGCGATTGACCGGGTTGTCCTCGACGATCAGCAGCCTCGCGCCGGCGCACACCGCCTGCAGCGAATTGCGTTCTCCATCCGCGCTTTCAAGCGGCCGGCTTTCAGCCTTCTCTCTTGCCGCCACGCCGGAAGGCGCGACGAGCTCCTGCAATGTCGCTTGCAGCGCCGCGGGCATGACCGGTTTGGCCAGCACCCCGGCGGCGCCCTCGTCGCGCGCCCTTTCCCGGAACTCCGGCTCGTCGTAGGCGCTGACCATCAGCACCAGCGGCCGCCGGCCAAGCGCCAGCGCCTTGAGCCGCGACGCCGTCTGCAATCCATCGAGCCCGGGCATGCGCCAGTCAAGCAACACCAACCCGAAGGGTTCCTGCCTGCCGTCCGCCTCCTCGATCACCTGCAGCGCCTTCTCTCCCGAGTCGACGCCCTGCACCTGCATGCCCATCGCCTCGAGCATGCCCACGTGCACCATGCGCGCATCGGGCAGGTCGTCCACCACCAGCGCCCGGCTGCCCCTCAGGCCCAGCCCAGCGCCAGGTTCAAGCTCGAGGCTCGCGCGCTCTTTTTGCAGGTCCGCCGCGCCTTTTTGCAGGCGCGCCGTGATCCAGAACCGGCTGCCCACCCCGGGGGCGCTGTCGACGCCGACATTGCCGTCCATCAGCCGCGCCAGGTGCCGGTTGATCGCAAGCCCCAGCCCCGATCCGCCGTATTTGCGCGTGGTCGAACCGTCCGCCTGCTCGAACGCATCAAACACCCGCTCGCGTTGCTCTCGGCTCAGCCCGACTCCGGTGTCGCTGACCTCAAGGCGCACCAGCAGCCCCGCGGGCCCTTCCTGCTCCAGCCGCGCACGCACCACGATGCGCCCGTGCTCGGTGAACTTGATCGCGTTGCCAAGGTAATTGAGCACCACCTGCGCCAGGCGCACCGGGTCGCCACGCAACGGCACGGTCAGCGCCGCATCGATGTCGCAGACGAGCTCCAGCCCCTTTTTGCGCGCCTGCGCAGCCACCAGGTTGAACACGTTGTGCACCAGCACGTGCTCGAGCTCGAAATCGATCTGCTCGAGCGTGATCTTGCCCGACTCGATGCGCGACACATCGAGAATGTCGTTGATGATCGCCAGCAGGTGGCGCGCGGCGTCGCCTATCAGCCCCAGCTTGCCGCGGCCCCAGGCGTCCTGCCCCGGGCGCTCCGACAGCAGGTACGCCGCACCGACAATGGCGTTGAGCGGCGTGCGGATCTCGTGGCTCGTATTGGCCAGGAACACGTTCGTCGCCCGCGACACCTCCTCGGCGTGCACCCTCAAGCGGTCCAGTTCGATATTTTTTTGCACCAGCAGATCGCCGCGCCGCGCCTGGGCGCGAAACAGCAGGTACAGCAGCAGGCCGCTCAACAAGCCGCCGAACGCCGACACGACACCGAACAGCACAACGAGGGTGCGGTGTTCCTCGAGCAGCGTCTGCTTGGGCAACTGTGCGACGACCGCCCAGGGGAAACCGATGACCTTATGCACCGTGCCAACCATTTCCACGCCACGATGGTCGGTGGCGATGTAATTGCCGCCTCCCAGGTTGATCGCGGTGGGCGGAAAAAGCGGCGGCAGATGCACAGAGTACGGCACGCGCACGGCGCTCAAGCCGCCGGGTTTTCCGTTTGAACTGAGGAAGGTATAGGCGTTCGGCTGCTCCCTGAGCAGCACGATTTCGCCCCTTTTTTCATCGCCGGGCCAGTCCATCGTCTCGACGAAAAAAGGATTGTCAAACGACGTGGTCAGCGTCAGCATCAACGCGCTTTTGCCGGCATCGCGTGCAAGCGGGTAAATGCACACGGCGATAATGCGGAAATACACGCCGGGATCTTCGACGTCAAAGACATCGACCGAGTCCATGCCCTTGCCCGCATCGGCGCCACACACGCGCTGGTAAAGCGCCTGCTCTTCCTTGACCGCCAGAATACGCGCGCCGCCGGTTTGCATCAGTACCCCGGAGTCATGGTCAACGAGGCTGACACGGCGATAGCCGTAGCCCTCGCGCACCCTGTCCAGCCACTCTGCGAGTTCGGTCGCTTCGGCGCTCTGGGAAGACTGCCGCGCTTCGGAAACCAGGCGCCGCAGGGCCGGGTTGCTGGCGAGCACCACGCGCGCGTCGGCGGCGCGCTCGGCCGCCCATTTTTCAATTTTATGCGCCTTGATTTCGGAAATGGCATGCACGGTGCGCGCGCCGCTACCGACGATCAGGTCGTTGCTCACCTCGTAGGCTGCAAATCCAACCAGGCCGATGATCAGCAGCGTACCAAAGTAGATCTGCACGAACCGCCGGAAAAACTGCGCCTTCACCGGGGCGCGGACGTCCGGCTGCGGCATGTCGGCGTTCGATTCGGGACCGTTCATTGCAATGCCTGTTCTGGACCGCCGGATTCACCGGCCGGGGTCGCGATGATGGTGGGCAGCCACAGCGTCACCGCCGTACCGACGCCGGGCGCGCTGGAGATGGCGACGCGGCCGCCATGCAGTCCGACAATCTCGCTCACGATACTCATGCCCAGTCCGGTGCCGGGAATTTTTCCCGACGTATCCGCGCGATAAAACCGCTCACAGGCGCGCGATACCTGCTGCGCGGTCATGCCTATGCCCTGGTCGCTGACGCAAATGCCTATCTTGCCGGCATCGGCCGCCCTGTCCTCCCGGGCCGCCGTAATGCTGATGCGCACCTCGCCGCCACCGGGCGAGTATTTGTAGGCGTTGGAAATGACGTTGCCCAGCGCCTGCTCCATTTTTGACGGATCGGCGTTCAGCCACAGCGGTGTTTCCGGTAGATCAAGCAGCGGCCCCTGGCGCCCTTCCGGCGGCTTGTGATCGTGCACGACGCGCCGCACCCAATCCTGCAATTGCAGCGGCGCGAATTTAAAGTCCTTGCCTCGCCGGGCCTCGATCCGCGCCAGGTCGAGCAGTTCGTTGATGAGCGATGTCATCAGCTTGGCGTTGCGGTGTATGGTCTGCGCGAAATCGGCTTGTTCTTCGGGGCTGAAACCGTCAGCCAGCAGCAATTCGGAAAATCCGAAAATACTTGCCATCGGCGTGCGCAGCTCATGGGCGGCGGTTGAAAGGAACTCGCTTTTAAGACGGTCGATTTCCATTTCGCGGGTGACATCGCGAATATGCACGATCTGCGACACCCCGCGCGCAGGGGCCTCGCGCAGCCGCACCTGCAGCAGGGCACCGGAGGGCCCGGCGATTTCTATCAGCTCATTCGGGTCCACGACCTTGGTGCCGTCCCCGTCCGGCGCCTCCTCGGAGCGCTTTCGCAGCGCCGCAATGCCGGCAAAACGCGCGCCCGGCAGGCATTGCTGCGCCAGCCTGCTCGAGAACGCCGCTTCATCAAGCCCGGCGATACTTTCGGCCGAAAGCCCGGTCTGTGCGGTGAATGCCGGGTTCGACAATTTGACCCGCCTTGCCATGTCAAAGGAAACCAGGCCGGCGACGCTCAGTTCGAACACGGCCTCGGTCTGTTCGGCGCGGTCACGGCTTTGTTCAAACAGCGCGGCGCCAATGGCCATCGCCCTGCTGCGCCCACCGCGCACTGAGGAAACAAAACCCAGCAACAGGATATTGAGCACGATGCCGGTGATGAGGGTGGCCCACGCCGGCGCATAACTCAAGGCCGATTCGGCCGCCGCCGGATCGAATGCCAGCGTCCAGGTACGTCCGGAAACCTGGACGGTGCGCGTCAAGGTCGACAGGACGGTTTTCGCCTCGACCGGCGCCGGCGCCACGCCAAACATCAGGGTTTCGGGCGCGGCCTTCGCGCCATCGTAGATACGCAGTCCGGACAATTCTGCCGCCGACATGCCGCCGCCCATCATCAGGCCGCGCATCAGGTCGCCCATGCGGTAGGCGCCATAGACCCAGCCGGACAGGGCGGCGCGCCGCTCTTCGAGGGTTTCAGGCGGTGCGTCGCCGGCGCCACGACGGTAGACCGGCAGATACATCAGCACGCCGGACTGCACGTCCCGGCCTGTTTCCTGCACCAGTTCGACCCGCCCGGAAAGGGCCGCCTCGCCGCTGTCACGGGCCCTGATCATGGCGTCGCGGCGCACCGGTTCCGAGTACATGTCAAAGCCGAAGGCGCGCAGGTTGCGTGCGAGAAAGGGCTCGATAAAAACAATGGCTGTCGTCACCTCGCGCTCGCCGGCCGGGCGGACGGCGTAGCCCGGATAGCCCTGGCTGCGCACGCCGGCGATATGCGCATCGAGCCCGCCTGGTGCGATGCGCTGCGCATAGCCGAGGCCTTGCAAACCGGGGAGGGCGGACTCGATCGACAGTTCGCGCACGAAGTTGCGCCACATCTGCCGGTCCACCGTGCCCGAAGCGGCGAACAGGCCGGCGCCGGCGCGCAAGGTCAGGGAATAGGTGCCCAGGCGCTCCCCGACTTTTGCCGCGATACGGTCGAAGTTGACGGCGAACTGGCGCAGCGCCTTGGCCTCGATATCGTGCTTGACCAGGGCGGCGGCAAAAACGCTGAGCAACATGCCGAGGGCGAAAACCGCGCCGGCCAGCCACCGTGCTTTTACGGCACTACGGTTGTTTTTTACGATGTCCATGGAATGGGATAGGCGGTCGGCGCGACAACGCAGTCAGCCGGAGGCCGTGCCGGGCGCCGAGGCCGGCGCTGCGGGCGCGTCCGCACCCAGGCGGGCGAGTTGCGCCTGTGCTTCAAGCAGGCGCGTCATGTCATGGAAAACGGCGATATAACTGAGCACCTCGCCAAAGCGGTCTTTCGAGCTGCACAGGGACAGCCACTCGGTGTAGATCTCGCCGTTTTTCTTGCGGTTGGAGACCTGGCCGCGCCACTGCCCGTCGGCGGCGAGGGTTTGCCACATCGACTGGTAGAAGGCCTGGTCCTGGACACCCGACTTGAGGATGCGCGGGTTTTTGCCGATGACCTCCGCGGCGCTGTAGCCGGTGATGCGCGTGAACGCAGGATTGACAGACAGGATCGCGCCGGTGACGTCGGTGATCATGATGCCCTCGAGGGCGTTGCTGAATGCGAGCGCGTACAGCTGCGACTCGAACAGGGTCTCGCGCTCACTAGTGATGTCGCGAACGGCCCAGTAAATGCCGCGCAGTTCCCCGTTGGCGCGCAGCGGGTGCGTGCTGACCTCGGTGATCAGCACGCCATTCGGGTCCGCCTGATTGATAAAAAGCATTTCGACCCGCTGCCGCAGCGGCTCTCCGCCATGGGCAAGCCGCTCGAGCATCAGGTCGAGGTAGCCATGGTTCGAAGGCTCGACAAGGCTGCGCAGCGCGACACCGGGCCGGCGCAACGCCGGGGCGATCGCCGCGGCCCCCTTGTTTTGCAGCAAAATCACGCCGGCCGGGTCGGTGACCAGTTGCATGATGCCGGTGGATTGCATCAGCGCGTCGATCGCGCCGCGCTCTTGCATGACGCTGTCCAGGGATTGGCGCAACGCGACATACCGCTCGCCCAGCTCGAGGTGGCTGTCGAACAGCACGCGAAAATCCTCGGCGTAGCGATAGAGCTGATCATGCAGCGCCGCGTTGGCCGAGCTGCCGGGCAGCCTCAATGTCTGGCCGCCGGCTTGCTGGGCATCATGGAAAGACTCAGTCAATTCACCAGGTCCTTGATGATATTGACCAGCTGCACCGGGCTGAAAGGCTTGATGATGTACGCCGAAGCGCCGCGGCTCATGCCCGCATCGTAGTCCGAGGCCTGCCCGCGCGCGGTGACCAGGATGACCTTGACCGCCTCGAGGCTGGCGTCGGCGCGGATCGCCTCAAGCACCTTCAGGCCGTCGAGTTCGCCCGGCATCATGATGTCGAGCACGACCACGTTCGGCCGGTGGTTGCGCACGATCTGCAGCGCGGTCGCGCCGTCGGCCGCGTCCAGTACCTCGAAGGACTTGCCGATGGTGATGCGGATCAGCTTGCG
>CAITSH010000371.1 GCA_903895005.1 uncultured Pseudomonadota bacterium | reverse complement strand
GCGGACGAAACCGCGTTCGAGGTGTTCCGCAAGGTCACGGAGGCAGCTGAAACCGTGCTGCGACGAAGCCTGCCGCACCTTGAAAACGGGTCGGCGGTGCTCCAAACCCAAGACCTCTCCAAAGGCGGTTATTTTCGCGGACGCAAGCCCGAGGATGGCCGGATCAACTGGACGCGCCCGGCCCAGGAAGTGCATAACCTGGTGCGAGCCGTCGCGCCACCGTACCCTGGGGCGTACACCGAACTCGGCGGCAGGTTGTTCATCCATCGCACAAGGCTCGAGCCCGGCGGCGGGATGTGCGGCACAGCCCCAGGCTTTTATGCAAGCAAATCCGGCGTGGACGCAGTGTGCGCCGACGGGCGCGTTCTAGCCCTACTTGAAATGCAGTACGACGACAAGCCTTTCACCCCTGCGGACTTTCTGGCACGCTTCGGCGCGCGGCCTGTTCCGCTCCCTTTGAGCTGAAAACATGAAAAAAATCCTGATCCTCGGTGTTAACGGCTTTATCGGCCACCACCTGTCCAAACGCATCATCGAGACTACGGACTGGGAAGTCTATGGCATGGACATGCAGACCGAGCGCATCACCGACCTGCTCGCGGAGAAGCGCTTTCACTTTTTCGAGGGTGACATCACAATCAACCACGAGTGGATCGAATACCACATCCGCAAGTGCGACGTTGTCCTGCCGCTTGTGGCCATCGCCACGCCTGCCACGTATGTCAAGGAACCGCTTCGCGTGTTCGAACTCGACTTTGAGGCCAACCTGCCCATCGTGCGCGCCTGCGTAAAACGCAAGAAGCGCCTGATCTTCCCCTCGACCTCCGAGGTCTACGGCATGAGCCGTGACAAGGCCTTTGATCCGGAAAACTCCGAACTGGTGCTAGGTCCCATCAATAAGCCGCGTTGGATCTACTCGTGCTCAAAACAATTGATGGACCGGGTCATCCATGCCTACGGCATGGAGCAGGGACTCGACTACACGTTGTTTCGCCCATTCAACTGGATCGGCGCCGGACTAGATTCCATCAACACGGCCAAAGAGGGCAGTTCGCGCGTCATTACCCAGTTCCTTGGCCATATCGTGCGGGGTGAACCGATCAAACTCGTCGACGGCGGACGCCAGAAGCGCGCCTTCACGTACATAGACGACGGCATTGACGCGCTGATGAAAATTATCGCTAACAAAAATGCCGTGGCTAGCAGCCAGATCTACAACATTGGCAACCCCCGCAACAATTACTCGGTCAAAGAACTGGCCAGCATGATGCTCAAACTCGCCATGACCTACCCGGAATACCAGCCCAGCGCGCGCAAGGTGAAAATGGTTGTCACGACCGCCGACAAGTATTACGGCAAGGGCTACCAGGACGTGCAGAACCGCGTGCCCAAAATTACCAACACCATGAGCGACCTCGGCTGGAAGCCGCGGGTCAACATGCAGCAGGCGCTAAAAAACATATTTGACGCCTACCGCGGTCATGTTGCCGAGGCACGCCACCTCGTTGACTAAGTTCAGCACCGGCAAGACCAGCCCGCGTCCACACCCCACTTCGAAAAGGGCGGAAGGGCGTGGCATTGACGCCGAAAGCACATGAAACTCGCTCTAAAGATTGACGTAGACACCTATCGCGGAACGCGTGAAGGTGTTCCGCTTCTGCTTGACGTGCTGAAAAAGCATGACGCTAAGGCGACCTTCCTGTTCAGCCTCGGACCGGACCACACCGGGAGGGCGATAAAGCGTGTACTGCGCCCGGGGTTTATGAAAAAAGTGTCGCGTACCTCGGTGCTGGAGCATTACGGCGTCAAGACGCTGCTATACGGCACGCTATTGCCCGGCCCCGATATCGGCCGCACCTGCGCCGACCTGATGCGCCGCGTTCGTGACGAGGGTCACGAGGTTGGCATCCACACCTGGGACCACGTGCGCTGGCAGGATTCGGTGGCGACTGCGAATGCGGAATGGACTTTGGTTGAAATGCAGCGCGCGTGTGCCCGCTTCGAGGAAATTTTCGGCGAACCGGCGAAGGTACACGGGGCCGCCGGATGGCAAATGAACATTCACGCGCTGCGTCTGACCCAGCGTCTTGGCTTTGACTATTGTTCGGACAGCCGCGGGATCGAGCCTTTCATCCCGATCTGGAATGCGGAAATCATTGCCTGCCCGCAGCTACCAACCACGTTGCCCACGCTCGATGAATTGATTGGCGTCAACGGCATCACTTCGGAATCGGTCGCGCGACATCTAATCGACCTGACTGCCGAGCCCCCACGCAACGGGCACGTCTACACGCTTCACGCCGAACTCGAGGGGGCGAAGCTGGCCGTAGTCTTCGAGGCCTCGCTCTCAGGGTGGAAATCCCAGGGATATCAACTCGTTGCCATGCGCTCGCTACGCAAGGACCTTGACTTGAAAACGCTCCCAAGGCGTGTCATCGAGTACGCCGAAATTCCCGGTCGATCCGGCACCCTCACTACCGCAGGCCCCGAATTTCTGCTGGCATGAATTTGTCATGATTTTGCGCTTGCAAAGCACATAGAATTTGTGAAGAATGAAGGCCATGTTCTTAGTAAATAAAAAATAGAAAATAATTGATGCTGAATCAAGCAGTTAAAGATTTTTCCCTGCAAGGCACCAGCGGCCCCTTCAAGCTGTCCGCTCTCAAAAGCAAGTTCGCTGTCGTCTATTTCTACCCCAAAGACAACACCCCCGGGTGCACCACCCAGGGACAGCAGTTCCGAGACCTTTACAAGGAGTTCCAAAAGGCCGGCTGCGAGATTTTCGGCGTCTCCCGCGACAGCCTGAAATCGCATACCAATTTCAAAACCAAGCAGGCTTTCCCCTTTGAACTTCTTGCCGACGAGGACGAGGTTGCCTGCACGCTGTTCGCGGTGATGAAAATGAAAAATATGTATGGTAAGCAGGTGCGGGGCATCGAGCGCAGCACCTTTCTCCTGGACTCCAAGCGCGCCATAATCCGGGAGTGGCGTGGCGTGAAGGTTCCCGGCCACGTGCAAGAGGTATTGGACTTTGTTAAAACACTCTGAGTCGTCCGGCCCGGCCGCAGAAGCTGATTTGTCCCACACGCCCTCCTCTTCCAAGAAACCCCGCGCTTCAAAACGCGTCCAGACGAAATTTTTCGTCCTCGATACCAACGTACTGATGCATGACCCGACGAGCCTCTTCAGGTTCGAGGAGCACGACATCTTCCTGCCGATGATGACGCTGGAAGAACTGGACGGCAATAAAAAAGGCATGTCCGAAGTGGCCCGCAACGCGCGCCAGGCCAGTCGCTTCCTCGACGAAATAGTCAGCGGGTCGACCGACAAGATCACCGCCGGTATTCCCCTGAAGCGCAGTCGCACCGACACTGCGACAGGTCACCTGTTCCTCCAGACCGAAGCCATCAGCGGGCACCTCCCTGCGAATCTGCCCATAGGCAAGGCCGACAACCAGATCATCGGCGTCGTCATGTACCTGCAGCAGAAAATGTCCCAACGCGAGGTGATCCTGGTGTCCAAGGACATCAATATGCGCATCAAGGCGCATGCGCTGGGCCTTGCCGCCGAGGATTACTTCAACGACAAGGTTCTTGAAGATACCGACCTGCTGTACACGGGTGTTCGCGCGCTTCCCGAGAATTTCTGGGATCTGCACGGTAAGGACATGGAGTCCTGGAAAAAGGAAGGTCGCACCTATTACCGCCTGAAAGGCCCTCTCTGCGGACAAATGCTGGTCAACGAATTCGTCTACCAGGAGAGCGACCCGCCGCTTTACGCCATCGTGAAGGAGGTCTCAGGCAAGACAGCAGTGCTGGAAACCATACGCGATTTCACCAATTCGAAAAATACCGTCTGGGGCATCAACATGCGTAATCGCGAACAAAATTTCGCGATGAACCTTCTGATGAACCCCGAAATAGACTTCGTGACGCTCCTTGGACAGGCAGGTACGGGCAAAACGCTCATGACACTGGCTGCGGGTCTGATGCAGACGCTGGAGGACAAGCTGTATTCGGAAATCATCATGACCCGCGTTACGGTGCCGGTGGGAGAAGACATTGGATTTCTGCCGGGCACGGAAGAGGAAAAAATGACCCCCTGGATGGGCGCACTCGAAGACAACCTCGACGTGTTGAACAAGACGGATGACGAGGCGGGGGAATGGGGACGTGCCGCGACTCGCGACCTTATCCGCTCGAGAATCAAGATCAAATCGCTCAATTTCATGCGCGGCAGAACGTTTCTCAACAAGTTCCTCATCATCGACGAAGCGCAAAACCTCACCCCAAAGCAGATGAAGACGCTGATCACACGTGCGGGGCCGGGGACCAAAGTCGTTTGTCTGGGCAACATTGCGCAGATCGATACCCCCTACCTCACCGAGGGTTCTTCTGGACTAACCTACGTAGTGGACCGGTTCAAAGGGTGGGAGCATTCCGGACACATCACATTACAGCGTGGTGAACGCTCCAGACTCGCGGATCAGGCTGCGGAGGTACTTTAATCGGCGGTGGCGACCGGCCCCATCCATGGAAGCTGGCTTTGAACGGCAATGATGGAGGACTAGATGTTAAACGCAAAGCGACGCACCCTTTTTACCGCGATTGCGCTGTATTCTTTGTCGCTCGGGGCCTTCGCGCAATCTGCCCTGCAGCAGGATTACGAGCCAAGGCTCGGTCAGTCAGGCAAGGATGTCATATGGGTCCCCACCCCAAATGAGGTTGTTGAACGCATGTTGCGGATGGCAAGAACGACTTCCGCTGACTATGTAATCGACCTTGGCGCCGGCGATGGAAAAATTCCGATCGCCGCGGTCAAGGTATTCAATGCACGAGCGCTCGGCATTGAGTACAACCCGGACATGGCAAGGTTTGCACAGGGCAACGCAGTGAAGGCCGGTGTCGCCGACAAGGCGAAAATAATCGAAGGCGATATTTTCACAACGGATTTCACTGAGGCCAGCGTCATAACGATGTACCTGCTCCCTCATCTCAACCTCAAATTGCGACCGCAACTTCTGTCAATGAGACCGGGAACGCGTGTCGTTTCCCACTCGTTCAACATGGATGATTGGGAACCTGACGATCACTCGACCATCGACGGCCGGGATATGTTCCTTTACGTCATTCCGGCTACAGCCATGGGCCAATGGTCGATTGAATTGCAACTTGGCAAAACAAAGGAAAGTTTTGAGCTGTCGTTCATGCAGCGTTACCAAAAATTGGAGGGCTATGCCAAATTTGGTTCACTACACGCCGGGCTGCGAACCCCTAGACTGAACGGTAGTGAAATCAGCTTTTCATTCATCGACAAGGCCGGGATTCGCAGCGATCTCTCCGGGCAGATTACAGGTCCCCGGATGCAAGGCATTTTTACCACTGAAAAGGGCAAAAAGGGCCGCTGGACGGCGACGCGGAAATAAGCGGGCAGGCGGCCGTTAGAACGAGTCGTTAGAAATAAAGTTGGCGAACCGCGTGTGCTGGCCCAGGAAGGTCAGCATGACAGTCCCGGTGGGCCCGTTACGCTGTTTGCCGATAATTAGCTCGGCCTCGCCCTTTTTTCCGTCCACCTTGTTGTAAACCTCATCACGGTAAATGAACAGGATGACGTCTGCATCCTGTTCGATGGCGCCCGATTCCCGCAAGTCCGACATCACCGGTCTCTTGTCCGTGCGGTTCTCCAGGCTGCGGTTCAACTGCGACAAGGCCACCACGGGAACCTGTAACTCCTTCGCCAGTGCCTTCAATGAGCGGGAGATTTCAGATATCTCGGTGGCGCGGTTTTCACCTGCGCTTGATGACGACATCAGTTGCAGGTAGTCGACAACGATGAGGTGCAATCCGCCGTACTGGCGGTGCAGTCTGCGCGCCCTGGCGCGCAATTCGAGAGTGTTCAGGGCAGGTGTCTCGTCGATATGAATCGGCGCGTCCTGGAGCTTGCCAACGGCCGTGGCGAATTCCGACCAATCTTCGTCGGTGAGCCCCCTGCCGGTACGCAGTTTCATCTGGTCGACGCGGCTCATGGAGCCGAGCACGCGTAAAGCAAGCTGTGGTCCGGACATCTCCATACTGAACACGCCTACCGGGAGTCCGTTGTGCACACCCACGTGTTCCGCAATGTTCAGCGCAAAAGCCGTCTTGCCCATGCTCGGGCGTCCCGCCACAATAATCAGATCGCCCTTTTGAAATCCGGAAGTTTTTTCGTCAAGGTCCGTGAACCCGGTCGGAACGCCGGTAACGCCCGAAAGATTGCCGCTCTGGTATAGGTCGTCGACGTATTTTTGCACCGCCGGTGCCAGTACGGACATCGGAACAAAACCCTGCTTGCCACGAGAACCCGCCTCGTTGATCTGAAAAATCTTTGATTCGGCTTCGTCAAGCATCTGGCCAACGTCTTTGCCCATGGGAGAGAGCGCCGTGTCTGCGATCTCGTTGGCGGTGGCGATGAGACGCCGCATTATGGAGCGCTCGCGCACAATCTCTGCGTAGCGCTTGATGTTGTGCGCAGAAGGGGTGTTCCGCGCAAGTTCACTCAGGTAGGCGATGCCACCCACCCGCTCCCGGTCGTCACTGGCGTCGATCGAGTCCGACACGGTCAGCACATCGGCCGGTTTGCTGCGCTCCACCAACCGGGAAATATGGGCGTAAATGCGCCGGTGCTCGTCGCGATAAAAGTCCTCGGGAGAGACCACGTCGGCGATCTTGTCAAAAGCCTGATTGTCCAGCAGCAGCCCCCCAAGCACGGACTGTTCCGCCTCGATTGAGTGCGGGGGAACTCTCAGGTTGAGCAGTTGCGAATCCTGCGCGGGTTGGGAGCTATTCTGGGCCATGGGGTTGTGTTGCAAGGAACGAACCGAATCTTACCACCGCCGCCCGGTCAAGCCCGGTCGGATGCGGAGCCTTTGGAAAAATGTGCGGAAAATAAAAAGGGGCCGCGAGGCCCCTTTTTATTGTTCCCGCCGGGATGTTCAGGCGGCTTGCTCGCCCAATACCGAAATGGTGACGTTCACCACCACATCGGAGTTCAGCGCGATGGCAACCTGATGGTCGCCGATCGTTTTCAGCGGTCCCTGAGGCAAGCGTACTGCCGCCCGCTCAACTTCGAAGCCCTGAACCTTGAGGGCATCGACGATGTCGTGAGTCGTCACCGAACCAAACAAGCGGCCATCAACACCGGCCTTTTGCGTAACCTGGATCATGAGTCCGTCAAGCTTGGCGCCCTGCTCCTGGGCTACTGCAAGGGCGGCCTTCTCGGCCGCTTCCAGTTCAGCACGCTTCTTTTCAAACTCGGCCATGTTGGCCGGCGTTGCACGGCGCGCCATGCCCTGCGGAATCAGAAAATTGCGGGCATAGCCGTCCTTGACCTTGACGATGTCGCCAAGGCCGCCAAGGTTGACCACTTTTTCCATCAGAATAATTTGCATGGCGGCTCCTTAGTGCAGATCGGTGTAGGGCAACAGCGCGAGAAAACGCGCGCGCTTGATTGCAGTGGACAGCTGGCGCTGATAGCCAGTGCGCGTACCCGTGATACGGGCGGGGATGATCTTGCCGTTCTCAGCGATGAAGTCTTTGAGCAGATCGACGTCTTTATGGTCGATCCAGTCTATTTTCTCGGCCGTGAACCGGCAGAACTTACGGCGCTTGAACAGTGCACCGCCTTTTTTGTCCTTCTTGAGATCCTTACCTTTACCTTTGCCTTTGCCGAAACGGCCGCCTGTGCGTGGGGGCATGATTTACTCTCCTTCTGCGAATTCGATGTGGGTTACATGCAACACCGGTTGGGTGCTTTTGACACTCTTGCTGGCAAGAAATCCGTCTATCGTCAGGCTGCGCTCAAGGCTTGCGCAGGAGAGCAGTTTTGCATCGGCCTCGAAGGCCACCGCGGAGAGTTCACACTCCACGCGACGCATGTGTCCTGCTTCCATGCGTTCTGACTCGTGCCTGATACGAAAATTCAAGACTGGTATTCCCGCCGGAGTGTGTCGCAGTGCGTCAAGTTCGACGATCCTGCCGGACAGCATCAACCGGTTGCTGGACAAATTTTTTCAGGCACTCGCCTGGGCTGGCGCTTCAGCGGGTTTCGCTTCAGCACGCGCCTCGGGCGCAAGCACCGAGCGTGATTTCTCTTCTTTCATCATCGGCGACGGGGTCGTTACAGGCCCCTTCATCTGCACGATAAGGTTGCGCAGGACGGCGTCGTTGAATTTGAAAGAATGCTCAAGCTCGGTCAGCGTTTCGGCATCGCACTCGATGTTCATGAGCACATAGTGAGCCTTGTGCATCTTGGCGATCGGATAGGCCATCTGGCGACGGCCCCAGTCTTCGAGCCTGTGAATAGCACCCTTGCGTTGTGTAATCGTTGCGCGATAGCGCTCGATCATCGCGGGCACCTGCTCGCTTTGGTCCGGATGGACGATAAATACCACTTCATAATGACGCATGCAGTCTCCTCAAAGGTTGGTGGACACGTCCTCACATCGTGGTAGGACGAGGCCCCCCGGCCATGCGATGCCGGTGGAGCAAGGAAAACCGCGCAAGCCAGAATAGAGCCAGCGCGGAAAGCCTTGTATTATAAGT
>CAITSH010000370.1 GCA_903895005.1 uncultured Pseudomonadota bacterium | reverse complement strand
TCGTCCGACGCCGCCGCCAATAAGTCCTCGAAGCGACGATGACCATGCGCCTGATCGCCCGAGACGATCACGTGCGTGAGGTCGGGGGTCGCGGCGATCAGGTTGACGAACTTCGGCAGCAGTTCTTCCGACACGACCAGCACACCGGCCCGGCTGTCGGCGAGCATGAAGCGGTAGTCCTCCTCGGTCTGCGTCTCGATATCGCCCAGCGTGACAACCCCGGCATTGTTCACAAGAATATCGAGTCGCCCGTGCCGCGCCACCACACCATCAACCAGTGCCTTCCACTCCGCAGCGTAGCGCACGTCGTGATAGTGGAACTCGGCCATGTCGCCCAATTCAGCGGCCAGCTTCTCGCCGTTTTCGCGGTCAACATCGGTCAGCACCACTCGCGCACCCTCGCGCACGAACATGCGCGCATCCGCCTCGCCCAGCCCTTTGGCTGCGCCGGTGATGATGGCGATCTTGCCTGCTAACCGTCCGCTTGCTTCGGCCATTTCCGGCGTTCCTCTCACTTATGCCAAGTTCCCACCAATTCACCCCGGATGCTAGGCAGACGGCACTAGCAAAAGAGAGGGGTGAGGCCGTGACGACAGACGAGCTGCTGGCGCGCGAGGAAATCCGCGACGTGCTCCATCGCTATTGCAAAGGGATAGACCGGCGCGATTGGGCGCTAGTGCGATCGTGCTTTGCCGATGATCACCTCCACAAGCATTCCACCATCGAAGGCTCGGCAGATGATTTCGTGCGCATGGCCAGCGCTGTGCTCAGCACCATTCCCGCCACGCACCACACCATCGGCAACGTGCACTTTGCGTTTGCGGAGGATGGCATGAGCGTCGAAACAGAGGCCAACTTCGTCGCCTATCACCTGATCGAGGCCGGCCATAGGGAAGGCACGCCTGTGCCGACTCATGGCAAGGCAACCGACTGGATCGTCGCGGGCCGCTATTGCGACCGCATGGAAAAACGCGATGGTGCCTGGATCATCGTGCGGCGCCAAGCCTGGCACGATTGGGAACGCATCGATCCGGCAAATATCTAGATCAGAAAACGGGAGAGAATGCATGCGACTGACCAGCAAGACCGCCCTCATCACTGGCGGCTCATCAGGCCTTGGCGCGGCCATGGCCATGCGCTTTGTCGCCGAAGGAGCAAGCGTCATAATCGCGGATATCGATGACATGAACGGCGAGGCCCTTGCGGCCGAACTGGGTGCAAAGGCACGCTACATCCATCTCGATGTGACGCAGGAAGCCGATTGGGCCAGCGCGATGGACGGCATCACCATACTCGATTGCGTGATCAACAACGCCGGCATCACCACCGCAGGCAATATCGAGCAGGTCACGCTCGAACAGTTCCGCCATGAATTCGAGATCGACGTCGTCGGCGTGTTCCTCGGCTGCAAATACGCGGTCGCCAAGATGAAGGGAACCGGCGGCTCGATCATCAACATGTCCTCGCTCGCCGGGATCAAGGCGACCGCCGATCTGGTGGCCTACAACGGCGCCAAGGCCGCGGTCGCGATCATGACCAAGTCGATCGCCGCGCACTGCGGCAAGAGCGGCTACGGCATCCGCTGCAACTCGATCCACCCCGGCGTGATCCGCACCCCGATCCTCGACAAGGTGCTGGCGCAGGTCCCGAATCCGGACGAAGTCTACGCGGGCTGGGTCGCAGTGCACCCCATCGGCCGCATCGGCACGCCAGAGGAAATCGCCGCCATCGCAGTCTACCTCGCTTCCGACGAATCGCTTATCTCTGATAGCGCTTCCGAGAGGCTTTGACCAACACAAATAAGTTTATTTACCGCTTTCGAAGCGGTCTTCTGAGCCCAAG
>CAITSH010000369.1 GCA_903895005.1 uncultured Pseudomonadota bacterium | reverse complement strand
TCAGCACCTTGCCGCCGTGTGCGCAAAAGAGTTCCGCCGCGGCGCCGCCTATGCCGCCACCGCCGCCGGTGATCAGGGCTATACGGCCCGCCATTCTGTTGTCCATGACCCCGCCTTAAGTCGTGCTCGGATGATGCGCTCCATTCTAGCCCAGGCGATGCCACCGCCTGAAAAGCCGCGCCAGCCGGACGTTTCCAGTCGATGTGCCAAATGAAAAGGCCGGGTCCGGCACATCCCTGTGCCCGGTCCGGCCTATGGTGACACGGTGCTACGTTAATACGGTGTTGCGGTGTTGCGGTGTTGTGGCGTCACGGCGGCGAGGCCGTCACGCGCTGATACTGGCTCAGGCGGCGCTTTTGCCCGGTGCGGCTACGGTGCGCGTGGCGTTGCCCTGCTTTTTTGCAGCCTTGGCGGCCTTGGCAAGGGCCTTGGTGTGCTTTTGCTTGGCGCGGCGGGTGGACAACATGGCGGCGTGTTGCATATCGGTCTCCGTTGATAATCAATGTAATCGTTTGAATCGACCGGCATTTTGCGCTTTTTTGGCGCACACGCCTATCTAATTCGTGCTGCTGCAAACGTTTTTTCGGTGAAATCGGCCAAAAACACGCCAAATGTGCCCGGAAGCGGTCGATTGACGCCGACCTCCGGCAAGGCGAACGCGATCCCGGTTGGCCGCGGACTAGCGCAAGGTTTCGACCTTTACGATCGACGCGCCGTGGTTGTTGCCCACCCACAGCGTCGGCGGCGAGGTCGAGTTGTCGGTGAACACGCGGCGGATGTTGGTCGAGCGCGGCAGCAGGTACTCGGTGAAATTGCCGGTCTTGACCTCAAGACGCGCCACGCGGTCGGTGGTCATGGAGCCGGTCCAGGCGTGGTCGGTGTTATCGAGAACCACGTCATAGCAGGCCGAGTAGGGCGTGGGTACTGTCCATTCCTTGATGGTTTCGGTTTTGGTATCGAGCATGCCGATCTTGTGGCCGCGGTACTCGCCGAACCACAGGCGGTCCTGGTCGTCCATGGAGCCGCGTCGCGGCGACGCGCCCTTGGTCGGCAGCTCGTAGAGCTTGATCTCGCCGGTCTTTGCGTCGATGCGGCCGATGTGTTCCTTGCGAAAATCGGTGAAATAGGCGTTGTTCTTCGAATCGGAAATGACGTCGTAGATGTTGTGCACCTCCTTGGAGTTCTTGAACGGTGCCCATGTCTCGACCTTGCCGGTGGCAAGGTCAAAGCGGTGCACGCCGGCAAAGCCGCTGTTTTGCGCCCACACCTTGCCGTCCACGGCGGCGTTCATCGCCGACACCTGGTTCAGTTGCGTCGAGGGCAGGTTGTCTTCCTTGGCCGGCTGGAAGAACTTGAAGGTCTCGCTGGCCGGGTCAAAGCGCGCGATCGACGCCTGGTACATGTTGCCTATCCACAACTGGCCCTCGCGGTCGTTGCGCAGCGCCAGCACGCCGGTGGGAAACTCCGGTTTGGAAATCTCGACCTCGTATTCTTTCAGCGTACCCGTCTTGGGATCGACGCGGCCGATTTTCTGCTCGCCGAAGCTCGAATACCAGACCATGCCTTTCTTGTCGACGACCACATCGTGCGGCTGGATGATTTTGCGCGGCAGGTCGTATTCGGTGTACACGGCGCGCGTCGCCTCGCCGGTCGGGCGCGGGAATTTCTTCAGCTCGTAACTCCAGGTGCTGCGGTTGTGCAGGTTGATGCTGGCAAGATAGCCGCCCAGTTCCCTGTAGATTTGAACGCGCTGGTCGCCGCGCTCTTCCATCTGGCGTTCGCCTTTGCGTATTTGCGGGGCGCCGGGCATGCTCTGGTTGACGTAGCTTTGCATGCGCGGCAGCACGATGGTGGTGAACTCTTCGGCGCTGTATTTGGAACGCATCACGCGTTCTAGCGTGTGGCAGTTGACGCAGTTGAGAAGGGCGCGCTTGTCGCGCGATTCGCCGGGCACGCTGTCCATCCACTCCGCGCTGGAGAGTTGCGCTGCGAGGTCGCGGGTTGCAACCAGGCGGATGTTCAGCCGGCTTGGCCTGCCTGTCGTGATTTTGGCGCTGACCGGCTTTGCCGTGTCGTAGCCGATCGCGCGGATGCGCACGGCGTAGTCTCCATCCTCTAGGCGCTCGCGCGAAAATTCGTAATGCCCCTTTGCATCGCTCAGGACGCTCACCGTGATGGGCGAGCCGGCTTTTTGCGCGCTGACCACCACGCCCTCCATTTTCCCTTCACGCGCGGAACTGATGTTACCGGTTAGCGCGGCGCTTGCCGCAAATACGCCGGATGAGCACGCCAGCGTGGCGAAGCTAAAGGCCAGCAGCGCCAAGGGCGCCCGTGAAAGGGACGTGTTCATAGGGGGGAACCTCCTCTGTGCGGTGTTCGCATCGGTTATATTTTTTAGCGCGCTCTTGGTGGCGCCGTTCTTACCGGGCTGGTGAGGCGTCTTGGTGCTGCGACGCCGTATCTGGTATTACGAAACTCTATCACTGAACCGACGGATTCGCGGCGGGCAGCATTGGCAATGCCTCCCGGTTCAGGCCGGTTCGGCGTATTGGTGAATCGCGTGGGTGATGAACTCGCGGACCCCAGGTGGCAAATCCCGCCACTCCGGGTGCACTGGGCTGCGACGGATGTCATCGAGGCCGCCTTCCCGGTAAAAGTCATCGTTTATTTTTACCGGGGGCGTTGTTACCCGTCTGCGGCAGCGCCTGCTAACATTGGGTCATGACATGTGGGTTAGGTTTTGACGAGTGTGCGAGTGTGCGAATGTACGAGTGTACGAGTGTACGAGCGTGAAAGACGTCAAAAAACGTGGAGGTGAAGCGATGCGATCGGAGAAGCAGGGTGCCGGCGTGGAAATCCCGGTCATCGATATCGGCGAACTCGTTGCCTCTGGCAGTGACAGCGCAGTTGAATCTGTCGCGGTGCAGATTCGCCAGGCCTGTCTCGGAAGCGGCTTCTTTTATCTTTCCAATACCGGCGTTTCGCCGCAGATCGTTGCTGATGCGCTGGAAGCCGACCGCCGCTTTCATGTGCTGCCGCTGGAAGAAAAAATAAAGCTCAAGCGCAATACGTGGCACCGCGGTTACGTGCCGGTCGGGGGCAATATCTCGACCTCTTCGCAGCGCTTCCAGTCCGCCCGCCTTCCCAACCAGATCGAGTCATTCAACGCGCGCCACGAGGTTGATCCGGCGCATCCGGACTACAAGGTCAAGGCCTTGCAAGGTCCCAACCAGTGGCCGGACGACCCTGCGTTCAAGGCGGCCTTCCAGCGCTACGACGAAGCGGTGCGCGGCGTTGGGCTGAAATTGCTGCACCCGGTTTCGGTGGCGGTGGGGGAGCGCAGGGATTTTTTTGACCGGTTTTTTTCGCCGCCGTCGACCAACCTGCGCATGATGCATTACCCGCCCTCGCCGCCGCTCCGGCCCGAGGACATGTTCGGCATCCATCCGCACACCGATTACGGTTTCCTGACCATCCTGACGCAGGACGGTGTGGGCGGGCTGCAGGTGCAAAGGCCCGACGGTTCGTGGATAGACGCGCCGCGCATTCCGGATACTTTCGTGGTCAACGTCGGCGACATGCTGGCGCGCTGGACCAACGACGGGTTCAATTCGACGCAGCACCGCGTGATCAGCCCGCCGGTGTCGGTGGACCGCTATTCGATGGCGATGTTCTTCGACCCGAACGTGGACGCGCAAATCAGCTGCCTTCCGCAGTTTGTCGCACCGGGCGAGGCGCCCAAGTACGCACCCATCCGCTACGGTGATTACTATTCGATGCGCCTAGACACCAACTTCCAGCGCGCCGGCACGCCTGCGGCGAATGCTGCGACCAAGGCGGCATGAATGATATTTTCCGGAGTGGCAAAAACATGACAACTTTGAATTCCGTGCGTCGCAAGCTGGTCAAGGGCGCGCTGGCTGCGGCGGGGGGGCAATGTTGCCCGCGTCGGTGCGCGCGCAACAGGCTTATCCAAGCCGGCCGATCAGGCTGATCAGCCCGTGGACGGCCGGCGGCACCAGCGACATCGTGATCCGCGCCTTTGCGGCGAGTGCGGCGAAATTCCTCGGTGGCACCATCATCGTCGAGAACCGCGGCGGCGCGGGCGGTACGCTCGGCGCGGTGGAACTGGTCAACGCACGACCCGACGGCTACACCTTGTCGCAGCTCGCGCTCAGCGTGCTGAGCGTGCCGCACATGCAAAAGGTGCAGTTTGACCCGCTCAAGGACATCACCTATATCGCGCGCGTCAGCGCCTATACCAACGGCCTGGTGGTGCGCGCCGATTCGCCGATCAAGACCGTCAAGGACCTGATGGATTACGCGCGCGCCAACCCGGGGAAGTTCACCTATGCCTCCTCCGGGGTGGGCTCGTCGCCGCACCTGTCGGTTGAAGAGCTGGCCTATCGCGGCGGGGTAGAGTTCCAGCACATTCCTTACAAGGCCGACTCCGAAAGCCTGCAGGCCTTGCTCGGTGGTTCGGTGATGGGTATCAGCGGGTCCACCAGTTGGGGGCCGCAGGTCGATGCCGGAACCATGCGCTTGCTTGCCACTTATGGCAGCAAGCGAACCAAGCGCTGGCCCTACTCGCCGACGCTGCTCGAACTCGGCTATGCGGTGCCCGACACCCCCTTCGGATTTGGCGGCCCCAAGGGCATGGATCCGGCTATCGTCGCGCGCCTGGAAGAGGCCTTTCGTCAGGCGCTGAGCGATCCGGCGGTGCTCGCCGTTTTGGACCGCAGTGATATGCCCGCAAGCTTCCTGTCGAGCAGCGAATACACCAAGTCTTCGTTTGAGATGTTCGAGGCGCAGCGCATCATGTTCGCGCGCATGGGCCTGAAGGCCTGAATTCCGCTTCGGAATTGGGGATATACCCGCAAACCCGCGCCCGGCGCGGGTTTGCGGGTGATTGATCGCCAATGGTTGATTGCCCAGTCAATGTTGTAGGCGGTGGCGGCGCGGCGTAGCATGGCGTGCACGTTGCCGACGGAAAAAGTCCAGATAAAAAAATAGCCGGTGGCAGTGACAGTACGCGGCCAGCGCGCGGTCAGCGTCGCCACGCGGCGGCGTTCCAGCGACACCGCAACACCACGAAATACCACGAGGAGGAGCAAAAATGGCGTCATTTACCCTTAACGGGAAGCCGGTCAATGTGGCCGGTGACTCGCAATCGATGTTGCTGTGGGCCCTGCGCGACGAGGTCGGACTCACGGGCACCAAATATGGCTGTGGTGCGAGCCTGTGCGGCGCCTGTACCGTGCACGTGGATGGCAAGGCGGTGCGCTCGTGCGTCACGCCGCTCGCCTCGGTCGCCGGCAAGAAGGTCACCACCATCGAGGGCCTGTCGCCCGATTCCTCGCATCCGCTGCAAAAGGCCTGGGTCGAGCAGGCGGTGCCGCAGTGCGGCTACTGCCAGTCGGGACAGATCATGAAGGCGGCCGAACTGCTGTCCAAGAACAAAAAGCCGACACGCGCGCAAATCGTGCAGCACATGAACGGCAACATCTGCCGCTGCGGCACCTATCACCGCATCATCGCGGCGATTGAACAAGCTGCGAAGGAGGTCTGATCATGACGACCTCGATCGAAAAGAGCACCGGAATTTCGCGTCGCACATTCCTCAAGGGCATGGGCGGCATGGCGTTTTGCGCCGCCGTGGGCACCGATTCCATCAAGCTGATGTCCGAGGCGCAGGCTGCGGCCATGGCCAACGGCTTTGTCACGCCCTGGGTGCGCATCGCCCCCGATGGCACGGTGACCATCCTGACCGCCGGCGCCGAAATGGGCCAAGGGTCGATGACCTCGCTGCCGCTGATCCTCGCCGAGGAAATGGACGCCGATTGGTCCAAGGTGAAAATCGAATGGGCGCCGCCCGAGGTGGACAAGTACGGTTACACGGATCCGGTGGGCAAGGACAAACTGATGTGGATTGTCGGCAGCCGCGCCAACATGCTCTACTTCCTGCCGCTGCGCACCGCCGGTGCACAGGTGCGCAAGGTGTTGATCGCCAATGCCGCGCAAAAGTGGGGCGTCGATGCGGCGGGTCTTGTCACCGAGCCCGGCTTTGTCGTCAACCCGGCCAACAGCCAGCGCCTGTCGTACGGCGAGATCGCCTCATTCGGCACGATTCCCGATGTGCTGCCGGCGGTGGACGTGAAGGAACTCAAGGCACGCAAGGACTTTCGCCTGATCGGCAAGCAGGTGGCGCGACGCGACCTGCCGGCCAAGGTTAACGGAACAGCGCAGTACGCCATGGACGTCAAGCTGCCCGGCATGGTCTACGCCTCGACGCTGCACTCGCCGGCGCACAACGCGCCGGGCAAGGTGTGGGAGCAGGACGGCGCCACCGTATCCGCGGCGCCGGAATCCTGGAACGACGCAGAGGTCAAGCGCATGAAGGGCGTGATTGCCATCGTCAAGCTGCCCAACGGGCTTGCCGTGGTGGCCGACAGCTTCTCGCACGCCAAGGCCGCGCGCCTCGCATTGAAGGCAACCTGGAAAAAGGCCAAGGCCGACGGCTTTGATTCGGCCAGCGCCATGGATGATTACCTCAAGGTGCAAAACGATCCGGCGGCACAAGTCGCGAAGCTCGAGGCCAAGGGCGATGTCAATGCGGCGTTTGCCGGCGCGGCCAAGACCTACAAGGCGGAGTTTCGCAGCGACTACGGCTACCACGCGCAAATGGAACCGCTCAACGCCGTGGTGCGCATCAATGACGCCGGTGACAAGGTTGAAGTGTGGGAGGGCAGCCAGTCGCCCGACGACTCGGTCAAGGCCGTGTCCAAGGTGCTGGGCCTCAAGTACGAGCAGGTGACCTTCAACCAGTGCTACATGGGCGGTGGTTTCGGCCGTCGCACGCTGGGTGACTATGCGGCCGAGTGCGCGCTCATTGCAAAGGAGGTCAAAAAGCCGGTCAAGCTGATCTGGACGCGCGAAGAAGACCTCGCGCAAGGCATGTTCCGGCCGCAGTCCTTCCAGCGCCTTGAAGCGGCCACCGATGCAAGCGGCAAGGTCACCGGCTGGAAGCACAGCGTGGTCGGCGAGGGCGAGTTCCTGCTTATCACAGGTATCCGGATTCCGTACTACGGCGTGCCCAACCAGTTGATCGAGCGGCGCGGCGTGTCGCACGGCATCAAGGTCAAGCACTGGCGTGCGGTGGGCCACGTGTTCAACACCTTTGCGATCGAAAGCCTCGTGGACCAGATGGCGGTGGACCAGAACCTCGACCCCATCGAATTTCGCATGGACCGCATGGCGGCATTGCCCAAGACGCGCAAGGTGTTCGAGGAACTGGCGAAAATGGTCGACCTCAAGGGCAAGCTGCCGGCCGGTCACGCAATAGGTATCTCGATCTCCGAACGTTCGGGCTCGCTCGCCGCCGGTGCGGTCGAGGTCTCGCTCAACAAGAAGAGCGGCAAGATCAAGGTGCACAAGGTGTGGATCGCGGTCGACGGCGGCATCATCGTGCAACCGGAACAGGCGCGGCACAACGTCGAGAGCGCGATCATCTACGGCTTGTCGGGAACGCTGCATGAGCGCATCACCATGAAAGACGGCGCCGTGCAGCAGTCTAACTTCCATGACTACAACGTCATGCGCATGGCCGACCTGCCGGAGCAGATGACCGTGAAGTTTGTCGATGTCGACACGCGCCCGACGGGCCTTGGCGAAATCGGCAACCCCTTCATCGGGGCGGCCATCTCCAACGCCGTGTTCCGTCTGACCGGAAAGCGCCTCACGCACCTGCCGTTCACGCCAGACCGTGTGCTGGCAACCTTGAGCCAGGGTAAAACCAAGGCGTAAAGCATCATCGCGGGAAATAAAAACGGGGCCTGCTGGCCCCGTTTTTATTGGATGGCATCGCCCGGAAACCCTCGCCAGGCGCGGGTTTCCAGGCTGTTCTACTTCAGCGCAGCCTGGTATTTTCGCAGCAGCCACGCGTTGAACTGCACCAGTGTGGTCTCCAGCGAATTGTAAATACCGCCCGGCACGAAGCGCGAATGCTTGCCCGCCTGCATCGAGATGTTGATGGGCAGGTCCTGCGCCCAGATTTTGCTCGCGCCCTCGCGCACACGCGCGGCGCGCTGGTCGTAATCGGGCAGGGCGAGCGTGCTCCTGGGCATGATCCAGCCGCCGCCGGTAACGCGGTCGCTGACGGCATAGGTTCCCTCGGCCGCAGCCGGCGTGATCAACTGGTAGGAAACGGTGCTCGGCGTGAACATCAGGGTCATGCTGGGTGCGATGATGGCGAAGGTGACGCGCTGGCGTTGTGCCGGTGTCAGTGTGCTGATGGGCGGGAACTCGGCCGCTTCGCCCCACCCGTCGCTCATCATGCCGCCGTCGGGCTTGATCATCGGCACGGTGCGTACGATGGCGTTGTCCTCGTCGCCCATGGGCGTGAACTTGACACCGCCATCCGGGTGGATGCTGGGGGCGAAATCGTGGGTACCCTTGTGCACGAACTCCGGGTGGTAGGCGTCGGTAAAGTTCTCGAAATGCAGCTTCCAGTTCCACGGCAGCACCGCGTCGCCCTTTACCGGCGGGATGGCGACGAGGTCGGCCGCTTCGTAGTTTTCCCAGAACGGTTCGAGCTTGGCGAGCGTGGGGACGAGCGGCTTTGCGTCGGGGTCTAGGTTGACGAACAAAAAGCCGTGCCAGATTTCGCTGCGCACCGACGGCAGTTTCACGGTGCTGCGAAGGTGGGCGATTTCCTCGGCGCCCCCCATGCGCGGCGCGCCGATCAGCTTGCCATCAAGGTCATACGACCAGAAATGCAGCGGGCAGCGAAAGCTGCGCGCGGAACCTGAGGTGCAGGTGATGACCTGGCCGCGGTGCTGGCATACCGCGCTCATGACGTTCACGGTTCCCTCATTGGTGCGCGCGGCCAGCAGCGGCTCGCCGCCGACGGTCACCGCGAGATAGTCGCCGGGTTCGGGGATTTGCTCAACGCGGCCGACGCAAACCCAGGAGTGCGCGAACACGGCCTCGCGCTCGAACTCGAAAAATTCCTTTGAGGTGTAGCACCCGGGCGGGAGCATGGGCGCTTCGCCTGCGGTGCTGCGCATCGCCCGGATGGCGTCAAGGGTCTGTTGCAGGGCTTCATCCGCCGTGGCGGGCGAGGGGGGCTGTGTGGCGTGATCGGGTACACGGGTATTCATGCTGCGGCCGACTCCTTGACGAGATGGGGCGATGCCACCGGAGGGCGGCGTGCGTGTTGCGCGGCAAAGCGCCGGAATGCGATGACACCGACATCGGTGCGCGAGAGCATTTCTTCACCCGGGACCATTTTCTCGACGATCCATTTGTCCTGGTCGGAGAACAACCAGTCGTGGGCCCATGACTGCCACAACAGCCAGACCGCACGGTCCTTGAAGGTCTGGAAGGCGCCGCGGCGGCGGAACAGGTTGAGGTTCCACAGAATGGTGGTGTTATGGTCGACCGGCACGATCCAGCGGCAGGTGAAGAAGTCACCGCTTGGCCGGCCAATCAGGTGGATGGCCGGCAGCATGGACATGTGGCGGAAGGTGATGCCGTAGCGCTTGCTGGCGGGCGAGCTTTTCGGGTCGAGTTCCTTGCCGCGCCCGGTGGGTTTGAGCACGCGGTACCACTCTTGCGGCGGCGGGAAATGACCCAGGCCGGGGTAGTCCGCGGACGTGATCCCGTCCTGTACGCGATGGCCTATACCTTTGCCGTTCTCTAGGGGGATCGCAGAATTCTTGGTGGCATGCTGGAAAATCGGCTGTAGCACGAGTTCGGGTGCATGGCGGTGCAGGAAGGGCGCGTGCTGGTCGTGCGAGAGGTTGTCCGAGAGCAGGCGCCAGTCACAGTTATAGGTGCGCCAGTTCGAAATTGAATGCCACTCGTCCTGCTTGGTGATGTATTCGGGCAGGTCCTCCTCAAGCGGAACCGCATCCATGTCGCCTACGAACACCCACAAGATGCCGGCCATTTCGCGCACCGGGAATACCTTCACCTGCGCCTTGGGCGGAATGGGCGAATCGGGACCCTCAACGAGCTTGGCGACGCAGCGGCCGGTCTCGCCGTTGTAGGTCCATCCATGGTAGGGGCAGCTGATGGAGCCGCTGCCCGGATAAAGGCTCTCGCCCATGGACAGGCGCGCGCCGCGGTGGGCGCAGCGATCCTGCAGGGCGAATACCTTGCCGCCGTCGCGATAGATGACAATATCCTCGCCGAGCATGCGGATGGCCTTGGGCTTCTTGCCAAGGCGCCAGGTCGCGAGCGCCGGGTACCAGTAATTGCGGATGCCTAGGTGCGGGAGGCCGGTGTTGGCGTAGGGGTCCTTGCGTTCTGCTACGGCAAATGTTGATGTCATCGGGATTGCCTCCTTGCTGGTCGCATTGCACGTGGTCAATCGCTTAACGGGTTGCTCAGCCGCTTGACCACCTGGTATGTGCAGCTTTCCCCGGTGCCGGGTGGGACGAACCGGGTGCTTTAATGGCCTTAAGACGATGCAAGGATCGCGCCAGTGCGTAAGGCCTCTGTGGCGCGCAATGCGGACGCCGGGTGGCGCATCGGAATGGTGCGTATGCGAACCAAATGCACGAAATCTGGCCGGTGCGTCAGGTGCGGCCGACGTCCGTCCCGGCTCAGGCGGCGCGGCGTGCGCGCCGAAGATCGGCGTCAAGCAGGTCCGGAAGCACGGCGGGAGAGGCGCGGTGCCTGCTTCAGGACAGCGTGCCGGCCACCTTCAGAAATCCGTCGATCAGTAAGGCGTTCATGCGCTCGCGCAGGCAAATCACATGCACGTGGGTGGACATGGACATGCCCGAAATCTCGAGTGCGACGAGCCTCGGGTCGGGTACAAAGGCGGTTTTGGCCACGACGCCCAGTCCGAGTCCCTGGGCCACGGCTTCACGCACTGCTTCGCGGCTGCCCATTTCCACCGAGCTTCGAATACGCACACCGGCCTCGGCGAGGCCGGCCTCGAAGATTTGTCGTTTGCGCGAGCCGTCTTCACGCAGGACGAACTCCTGATTGTCGAGGTCACGGATTTCCAGGTGCTTGCGTGAGGCAAGTGGATGATCAACCGGCGCGAACACCACCAGCGGCTGCGTGCGAAACGGCCGGCAATGCACGCGCTCGTCATCCACGGCATGCAAGACCACGCCCAGGTCGTCCTTTTGATCGAGCACGCGGTTCATTATAAAAACGCGCTGGCCTGCAGCAAGCGCGGCCAGTTCATGATTAACGTCGGACGCGGATCCGTGGTGGATGAGATTGCCGTCGCGGATGCCCTCGACGCCGGGATCCTTGCCGGCTACGCCGCCGATGTTTTTGCCTGCGAAGACTGGGCGCTCGCCGACCGTCCACAAGAGGTGCCTTCGCGTCTTCGCGCAAGGGCCAACACGCTTTTCACGCCGCACCTGGGCTCGGCGGTACGCGACGTGCGCATCGCCATTGAGAACCGGGCTGCTGACAACATCCTTGCGGTATTGCAGGGTCGGGCTCCGGC
>CAITSH010000368.1 GCA_903895005.1 uncultured Pseudomonadota bacterium | reverse complement strand
ACTTCTTCGACAGCACCGACGTGATCGCCGCCGTCAGCGTCGTCTTACCGTGGTCTACGTGACCGATCGTCCCCACGTTCACGTGAGGCTTCGTACGCTCAAACTTGCCCTTGGCCATGATTTCTTACCCTGTTAAGTCGACAATAAAAATCTGTGGTGCCGTTGGCGCGGATTGAACGCGCGACCTCTCCCTTACCAAGGGAGTGCTCTACCACTGAGCTACAACGGCGATACTTTGAAACCTTAAAATTCGCCGCCCGGGCCGCCTTTCATCCCGTACCGCGTACCGCAAACCGCGCGCTTGGAGCGGGTGAAGGGAATCGAACCCTCGTCATAAGCTTGGAAGGCTTCTGCTCTACCATTGAGCTACACCCGCGATCCCTAAAACCCCGTCTTCGCAAACCCCACCCGTCCTTCAAGGCACGAGATTAACTGGTGGAGGAGGTTGGATTCGAACCAACGTAGGCGTAAGCCAACAGATTTACAGTCTGCCCCCTTTAACCACTCGGGCACCCCTCCAGCGAAACCGCTGATTATGAAGAGTTTTGGACTCTGTGTCAAACCGGATGATAGACCCCGATTAAAGCACCATGGCGCACCGCCAAAGACCAGGGACCGCACCATAAATGTAGAATCAGGCCACAAGGCCCAAGTACGATTCTACATGGCGACTTCGCACCACATCAGGCATCAACCAATATGTAAGGACTTGCTAACATGCCAATCCATCCGCAATTCATGTCGCTCAACCGGCCATGAAAGCACAAGCACTGGTGCTGGTTCCAGGCCTGCTCTGCGACACTTTACTGTGGCAACCGCAAATCGCCGGGCTAGGGAAAGCCGCCGAATGCTGGGTGGCCGACCACACCCGCGCAGACACCATGGCAAAAGTGGCGGCCGGGATCCTCGAGAACTGCCCTTTCAAGACCTTTTCACTCGCCGGACTGTCGATGGGCGGATATGTGGCGCTGGAAATGATGCGCCAGGCGCCGGAACGCATCGCGCGCATCGCACTACTGGACACCGCAGCAGGCGCCGACACGGCAGAAGCGACCGAGCGGCGTAACGCCTTCATCGCCCTCGCCGACCGTGGCAAATTCATGGGGGTGACCGACACCTTGCTGCCGCAGCTCGTCCACGCCGATCAACTCGACAACGGATCCCTGACCGCCGTAGTCAAGACCATGGCACGGAACGTCGGCAAGGCGGCGTTTATCCGCCAGGAAAAAGCCATAATCAGTCGCGCCGACAGCCGGCCTTTACTTCCTACCATCGATTGCCCCGCGTTGGTGTTGTGCGGCAGACAGGACATCCTGACCCCGCCCGCCCGCCACGAGGAGATGGCGGCGGCGATCCAGGGCGCATCCCTTGAGATCGTGGAGCACTGCGGACATTTGTCGACGCTTGAGCAACCCCAGGCCGTCAACGATGCGCTGCGGTTGTGGCTCCGGACCTGATCCGGGCCGCATGCGCGGGCAACACTCATCTCCCGGTATCCAAGAAACCGGAAACAGCGCTACGACACAACCGCAAACGGGTTTCCATCCCGCACCCGGGTGCACTGTGCTTTTAAGATTCCCATCTTCATTTTTCCCTTTCCATTCGCGACACGCGAACAGTCCCATCCTGCATTTATTGATGATGTTGACAGCATTGAAGGCGAACGACGGGCGGCCAACGAAATGTCCTTCGCGCGACACCCGCCCATTCGCATGCCAATAAGCAAGATATTCCGCAATCTCAGGCTTATACTTTTCCAAAAACCAGGCCCCGCACGGCCCGACATCGCAACCAGCCGCCCGCCGGTTTCTTAGCGCGCGGCCTCCGCAGGAGCACAACGACAATGAATGCCCCGACCTCGCTGCGCGAAGTCACCCTGGACGACAAGTACACCCTCAGCGCCGGGCGCGCCTTCATGACCGGAACCCAGGCCATCGTGCGCCTGCCGATGATGCAGCGCGAAAGAGACATTGCAGCCGGCCTCAACACCGCCGGCTTCATCACCGGATATCGCGGGTCACCGCTGGGGAGCGTCGATCAGGCCCTTTGGAAAGCCAAGGCCCATCTCGCCGAACACCACATCAAATTCCAGCCTGGCGTAAATGAGGATCTCGCCGCCACCTCGCTCTGGGGCACACAACAAATTCGCCTGTCGAAAGGCGCGCTATACGACGGCGTCTTCGGCATCTGGTACGGCAAAGGGCCTGGTGTCGACCGCTCCGGCGACGTGTTAAAGCACGCCAATTCGGCCGGCACCGCACCCCACGGCGGTGTGCTGGTGATGATGGGGGACGACCACGCCGCAAAATCGTCCACCGTCGCCCACCAAAGCGAGCATGCCCTCAAAGCAGCCTGCATTCCGGTCCTCAACCCCGCAACGGTGCAGGAGTACCTAGATTACGGTCTGCACGGCTGGGCAATGTCGCGTTACTCCGGATGCTGGATAGGATTCAAATGCGTGACCGATGTCGTCGAGTCAGGCGCCGCCGTCGATATCGACCCCCAGCGCGTTCGCATCGCCCTGCCGCAGGACTTCGCCATGCCCGCCGGAGGGCTGAACATCCGCTGGCCGGACGGCTTCATCGAACAGGAAGAACGGCTCCTCGAACACAAGGTCTACGCCGCTGTCGCATATGCGCGCGCGAACCAGCTCGACCGCATCATCTGGGATTCGCCGCGCGCGCGGCTTGGCATCGCCACCACCGGCAAGTCCTATGGCGATACGCTGCAAGCACTGGCCGACCTGGGCATAGACGAGACCGTCGCACGCGATGTCGGCATCCGCCTCTACAAGGTGGCGATGACCTGGCCGCTGGAGCCGCAGGGCGCGCGTCGCTTCGCGCAGGGCCTCGAGGAAATTTTCGTCATCGAGGAAAAACGCCAGCTGATCGAATACCAGATCAAGGAAGAACTCTACGAGTGGCGCGCCGACGTGCGCCCGCCGCGCGTTGTCGGCAAATTCGACGACAACGGCGAGTGGTCCATCGCAGAAGGCCAGCCCGCGGGTACCTGGCTGCTGCCGGCGCACTACGAGCTTTCTCCGGCGATGATCGCCAAGGCCATCGCCCGGCGCCTTGAGAAGCTGGGCATCGACAAGGCTCTTGGCGAACGCTACCGACAGCGCCTTGCGTACCTCGAACAAAAGGAAAAAGCCCTGGCGCGGCCGCGTGTAGTAGCCGAGCGCAAACCCTACTTCTGCTCAGGCTGCCCGCACAATACATCGACGCGCGTGCCCGAGGGCAGCCGCGCCCTCGCCGGCATAGGCTGCCATTTCATGGCACTGTGGATGGATCGCAGCACATCAACCTTCAGCCACATGGGCGGCGAAGGCGCTGCCTGGATAGGCCAGGCGCCCTTCACCACTGAAAAGCACGTCTTCGCCAACATCGGCGACGGCACCTATTTTCATTCCGGACTGCTGGCGATCCGCGCTGCGGTTGCCTCCAAGGTCAACATCACCTACAAGATTCTCTACAACGACGCCGTGGCGATGACCGGCGGCCAGCATGTCGACGGTCCGCTCGACCCTGCGATGATTTCACGCCAGATTGCCGCCGAGGGCGTCACGCCCATCATCGTCGTCACCGACGAGCCCGAAAAATACCCGGCCGGCATCAACTGGGCGCCGGGTGTCACCGTGCGTCACCGGGACGAGCTCGATGCCGTGCAAAAGGAACTTCGCCTGATGCCGGGAACCTCGGCCCTCATCTACGACCAGACCTGCGCCTCGGAAAAACGCCGCCGTCGGAAACGCGGCGTCCTCCCCGATCCGGCCAAACGTGCGGTCATCAACGAAGCCGTTTGCGAAGGCTGCGGAGATTGCAGCGACAAGTCCAACTGCCTTTCGGTGGAACCCCTGGAAACCGAGTTCGGCCGAAAGCGCCAGATCAACCAGTCCTCGTGCAACAAGGACTACTCCTGCGTAAAAGGTTTTTGCCCGAGTTTTGTCACGATCGAAGGTGGCTCGCTGAAAAAGGGCAAGGCCGGCGCCGCGGGGGAAATCGACTTCGCATTGCCCGACCCCGTGCTGCCCGTCCTTGACCGCCCCTTCGGAGCACTCATCACCGGTATCGGCGGCACTGGTGTCATCACCATAGGCCAAATCCTGGCGATGGCCGCACACCTCGAAGGCAAGGGCACCACCGTGCTCGACATGTCCGGGCTCGCGCAAAAAGGCGGCCCGGTGATGTCGCACGTGCGTATCGCCAACGCACCCGAAGAATTGCACGCCGTGCGTGTGGGCACGGGCGGCGCGGACCTTATAATAGGCTGCGATCTGGTGGTAACGGCCAGCATCGATTCGCTGTCGCGCATGAACGAATCCACCACCAGGGTCGTCGTTAACGGCACCAGCGCGCCCACCGCTGATTTCGTCAAAAACCCCGACTGGCAGATGCCCGGCTCCGACCTGCGGCACGACATCACAAGCGCGGCGAGCAAGGCGAACGTGGCCTTCATCGACGCGGGTCGCATCGCCACTGCGCTGCTCGGGGATGCCATCGCCACCAACATGTTCATGCTCGGTTACGCCTTCCAGAAGGGCTGCAATGTTAAGTCTGATGTTCCACAAGTACTTTGGTGATTAAATAATCTTT
>CAITSH010000367.1 GCA_903895005.1 uncultured Pseudomonadota bacterium | reverse complement strand
CCTTCATGCTTGAGGGCAGCGCCGCTTCGCCGGCGGGAACGGCGAGGGAAAGATCGAGCACCTGCCGGTCCAGGCGCACGCCGATGCGCGCGCCCATGTCGGAAGAACCGCGTTTGCCAAATGTAATCAGTCGCATTGGTTTGATTTTTTAAAAATGGAAATTGCCGTTAATGCCGCGGGTACCAGTATAGACCGGTGACGGAGGCGCTTTCAGTCGCCGGATTTCTCTCCGCCCAGCGCCTCGGTGAGGTCGGCGAGAAACAGCGACAGCTCGCCTGTCATCAGCGCAAAGTCGATGTCGAATTGCTCGTTCTCGTCGGCGACCGTTGCTTCAGACTGCTCCTTAAGGATGTCGAGGAAGCTCACGCGCTTGATCTGCATCTGGTCGGTGAGCACGAATGAGATACGGTCCTTCCAGGTCATGCCCAGGCGCGTTGCCACCTTGCCATTCTTGATGTGGTCGCGAATGTCCTTGCCATCGAGTGAATGGCGCACGTAACGCACCACCGCCTTGCTTTCGTTGGCGGCGGTCAGTTCCAGGTCCTGGTCGATGCTGAAGGCCGCGGGCGCGTGGCCGGCGGCCAGCCACTCGGTCATGGATGCGCCGGGCGAGCGTTGCGTATCGAGGCGCTTGAGCGGCAGGTCATCGACGGCGCGGCGCAGGTTTTCGAGAAATTTCTCGGCCTTGGTGTCGGCCGCCGCATCGATCACAAGCCAGCCCTTGGCTGCATCAATCCAGCACCAGGTGATGCGCCTGCGACTCAGGGCGCGCGGCATCAGTTCGTTGGTGATCTGGTCGCGTATTTCCAGCATCTGCTTGCGCCCGACGGCATGCGCCTGCTGGCGCGCCACTTCGGCGGCCTTGTCCTGGGTGCGCTGGCGTATCACCGTCGCGGGCAGCAGCTTCTGCTCCTCGCCCAATGCCAGCATCCATTGCCCGCCCTGTGTGTACAGATACGGCCCCTCGGCCTGCGGCGGCAGCCAGCCTCGGCTTTCCATGTCAAAACTGCCGCAGGGTTGCAGCGGTTGCAGTGCGAGCGCCTTTTCCAGTTCCTCCGCTTCGAGAGACCATTTTGCGGGAAGACGGTATACGACCAGGTTTTTAAGCCACATTGAGGGGGTTCGGGGAGAAGTTGTACTGCGTTTGCTGAGGAGAATTCCGTGCCGGAGTCTGCGCGGGGATGGACAAAAGCCGCTGAATTATACTGACCCCGCCGCCGAAATCGAAACACTAAACAGGCCCGGATTGCGCGCGGTTCGGCGCGTCGAACCAGGCGCCAATTCCCGATTGCAATCAGTGCGATGCCGCACCGCCTCGCGTGCGCTTGCCGTATCGGTGAATACACCCGGCCCTTGTTAACGCGTCCGCCGGACTGCCGCACCGGTTTAAGCATTACACCGAATAAGGGCATTCCCCAATTTGGCGGAGCGGGCGGGTAAAATCACCGCTGGGCCAAAAAGAGACGCCACGGCAATCCGCATGCGGCGCAGTGCTCCCGGCAACCGTATTGGACAAATCCCCTTGAACCAGCTCATGAATCGTTTGCGCGCGCTCGCGCCCGGCGCACTCGGCAGCCTGCAACGCGGCATCGAAAAAGAAAGCCTGCGCGTGCGCCCGGACGGCATGCTGGTGACCACCCCCCATCCGGCGGGCCTGGGTTCGGCGATGACGCACCCGCTGATCACCACCGATTTCAGCGAGTCGCAGATCGAACTGGTCACCGGGGTGCACGCCAGCAACAAGGCCTGCCTCGAGGAAATCACACAAATCCATCAGGTGGTGTATCGCAACATCGGCGACGAGTTGCTGTGGGGTGCGAGCATGCCCTGCGGCCTTCCGGCTGATGACGCGATTCCGATCGGGCAATACGGCTCGTCCAACGTCGGACGCGCCAAGACCATTTACCGCACGGGCCTCTCACACCGGTACGGCCGGCGCATGCAGACGATTTCGGGCATCCACTACAATTTTTCAATTCCGGTTGTCACGACCGAAGCCTACTTCGCGCTGATCCGCAATTTCCGCCGGCATTCGTGGCTGCTGATGTACCTCTTTGGCGCATCGCCCGCGGTGTGCGCGAGCTTTGTCAAAGGCCGCCAGCATGAGCTGCAGGAGTTGCGTCCGGGCACGCTGTACATGCCGCACGCGACATCCTTGCGCATGGGTCGACTTGGTTACCAGAGCGATGCCCAGGCCTCGCTCGCCGTCAGCTACAACAGCCTCGAGCGCTACGGCGCCTCGCTGCAGGATGCGATGACGCGGGCCTACCCGGCCTACGAAACCATAGGCGTACAGGGCCCCGAAGGCGCCAAGGACAGCGGCGAGTACCGCCAGTTATCCACCAGCCTGCTGCAGATCGAGAACGAGTTCTACGGCACCATCCGCCCCAAGCGCGTGATCGACACCGGCGAGCGCCCGCTGCACGCGCTGCGCGACCGCGGCGTCGAGTACGTCGAGGTGCGTCTCATGGACCTCAACCCCTTTTGCATGGTCGGCATCGACCAGGAAACCATGCGCGTGCTCGATATCTTCCTGATGCACTGCCTGCTCTCTGACAGCGCGAACGACACACCGGAAGAAATCGCCGCCAACGCGCGCAACCAGTTGCGCACCGCGGTGCGCGGGCGCGAACCCGGCCTGTTGCTCGAGCGCGGCGGCGAAGAAATCAGCCTGACCGACTGGGGCAGCGCGATCCTGTCCGAGTGCCCCCCCATCGCCGCGGCGCTCGACAGCGCCAACGGCGGCAGCGCCTACCGTGACGCCCTCGCCGCAGCCAATGCCGCATTGGCAAACCCGGACTCGACGCCCTCGGCGCGCATCCTGGAAAAAATGCTGCGCAGCCACGACGGCTCTTACGTCGGCTTTGTCCGCGCACAATCCGAACAACACCGCCGCGCGCTGCTCGCACTGCCCCTGCCCGATGACGTGGCCGGACGCTTCGCCCACCTCGCCGCCGAATCGCTCAAGGAGCAACGCGACATCGAAGCGGCCGATACCATGCCCTTCGAGGCGTTCCGGCAACAATACTTGTCACCGGTGCATTTGGGTTAAGGGTGGTCATTGCGGTGGCGCCTACTCGCTGCCGTCTGAATTCCCGCTTAGCGGGCTCGTTCTCTATTATTTCGTTGGTTTGTTTCGCCCCCTGCGGGGGTCGACTTACTTTCTTTGCTTGTGCAAAGAAGAGTAAGCAAAGAAAGCACACCCCCGACGCCGCCCCTTCGGGGTGCCCTCAGATGCTCGGGGAAGCGGGCCGGTCCCTACTGTCTGAGCCCCACAGCTTTATCGTGGGGCGAGTTTACGGACCGGCCCGAGGATG
>CAITSH010000366.1 GCA_903895005.1 uncultured Pseudomonadota bacterium | reverse complement strand
GGTGACCATGTCATCGCCTTCCAGGCCCCAGTACTGCGCATCTTGGTGCCATGAGACGAATTTCTTGTCGCCGGAATCCTTGATGAAAAACGAGGTCGACCAGCACAGGATGTCCGGTCCGAGCAGCGACTGGACCTTGTCCAGCACCGGCTCAAGGCGCACCAGCTCGGCGGCGAATGTCAGGACCAGATGCGATTTCTGGCGCAGGATCTGCGCCGCGCGCTCCTTGTATTCGGCTTCGAACGCCTCGATGCGCTTGCGAAAGCCGGCCGCATCGGCCTTGTCCATGGCCTTGAAGGGGAACACATAGCCGTTGGCGCGATGAAAGGCGACCTGTTCGGGGGTGAGCCCGTCGGCGCTGTTTCCCGCAGGCTGCGCTGCGGTGTGCATTGAGACTTCTTTCATGATGCTTTTCCTTTTCCTGAATAGGTACCGGCGCTGTTGTTGCCGTCATTCATGCGGGTGGTGTCGCCCACAAATTCACGCGAGCAGTAGATGCCGCCATGAAACTGGATGGCGATCGGATCTTCGGGCTTTGCGCCGGAGGCGAATTCGCCCGCGAAGCGTTCGGCGTCGTCGGTCGGGCGGTATCCGATGAAGCCGACCTTTGAATTATCCCAGCGGTTGCGCGTGTTGTTCGAGACGCCGTAGAGCACCACGAAGTGGTACTTCGGATGCTCGATGCAGCGGGCGGCCAGGTGCGCCATGTCGGCGTGGCTGAGCCAGTTCATGAGTTCGCGCGGCGCGTTGGGTTTGTCGGGCGTGCGAAAGGGGCCGATGCGAAGGCAGGCCACCGAAAGGCCGTACTTGTCGGCGTACATGCTGCCGAGGGCCTCGCCGAACACCTTGGATACGCCGTAGCGCGAATCCGGACGCGGCTGGGCGTCGGTGTCAACGACGTTTTCGCGGCGGTGAAAACCGATCACATGGTTTGAGCTGGCGAACACAACACGGCGCACGCCCTGGCGGCGCGCCGCCTCAAAGGCGTTGTAAGTGCCCTCGATGTTCACCGACAGGATGTTCTCCCAGGTGTCCTCGTGCGGGATGCCTGCAAGGTGAACGACGCAGTCGATGCCTTCCATGCTTTTTTCCACGCTGGCGATGTCACGCATGTCGAGGTCGCAGACCTCCTCGCCCGCTTCGGCGGGTGCCTGCGGGGCGATGTCGGCAAGGCGCAGCAGGCTGTAACGTCCGCGCCACTGGCTGCGCAGCGCGGTGCCGATTTTGCCGGCGCCGCCTGTCACCAGCACACGCAGGCGCGAGGGTTCGGTGAAGGGGGTCATTGAGCGTTCTCGAGTTTCACCTTGGCTTCGATCACGGTTCTTTCATAGCGCTTGGCCTCGTTCCGGATGAAGGTGCGGAACTGCTCGGGCGACATCGGCGAGGGCTCAAAGCCCATCTGCTTGAGCTTGGACGACATTTCCGGCGTCATCAGCGCCTTGGTAACCGTTTCGTTGAGCTTTTTCATGATGGGTTCGGGCAGGTTTGCGGGCGCAAAAAAGCCGAAGTAATTGGAAATGTCAAAGCCGGCGAACATGGGGGTTTCGGCCACCGTGGGGACATCGGGAAGAATCGATACGCGTGTGGTCGATGACACGGCGATCGGCCGCGCCTTGCCGCCGCGAATGAAGGGCAGCGACGCACCGATGCTGGCGAAGGTCATGGCGACGTGCCCCGCCGCTACATCCGCCAGCTGCGGTGCGACGCCCTTGTACGGGATATGGTTTATTTTTGTGCCGGCAAGCTTGTTGATGAGTTCACCGCTGAGATGGTTGGCATTGCCGGTGCCGCTCGATGAATAGGCGATGTCATGCGTCTTGGCGTAGGCAACGAGCTCCTGCATGTTGCGTATCGGCAGTTCGGCATGCACCGTGAGCACGTTGGGAACCCGGACCAGCAGGGTGATCGGGGCGAGGTCGCGGTCCCAGTCGTAGTCCATGTCCTTGAACAGCAGCGGGTTGATTGCCATGGCACCGTCGGCGACGAGCAAGGTGTACCCGTTCGGTTGCGACTTGACCACCGCACGCGTGCCGATCATGGTGCTTGCACCGGGCTGGTTTTCAACCGTCACCGCCTGCCCGAGGGATTTGCGGATTTCCTCGCCGATCAGCCGGGCCACGATGTCGTTGCCGCCGCCTGCAGAGAACGGCACGATGATTTTGATCGGCCGGTTCGGGTAGGTGTCCTGGGCAAAGGCCGGTACGGTAAAGAGCAGGGCGGCGGCGAGCGCCCACAGGCGCGCGCCACTGTTCAGCAGGGTGTTCATTGATACTCCTCCTTGGTGGATGTTTCTGAAACGCCGTTTGCCGGGTCTGATGCCCTTGTTTGCTTGCGGTGTTTGAACCGGATAGTAAAGCGGTTTAACGCGGGATTCCAGCGCCGATCACTCTGCCTTGATGTTGGCGTCCTTCACGACCTTGCCCCATTTGTTGAGGTCGACCTTGATCTTCTCCAGGGTCTGCGCCGGATTGAGGAATTCAACATCGCAGCCGGTGGCGTTGATCTG
>CAITSH010000365.1 GCA_903895005.1 uncultured Pseudomonadota bacterium | reverse complement strand
GTTGCTGATCTTCTTGTCGTGCAGCAGAACAAACGGGTTGTCGAGCAGAGCAATCTGCTTGTCGGGATTGTTGATGAAGTAGGGCGAAAGGTAGCCGCGGTCGAACTGCATGCCTTCGACAACTTCGAGCTCGCTTTGCAGGCCCTTGCCGTCTTCAACGGTGATAACGCCTTCCTTGCCAACCTTGTCCATCGCGTCGGCGATGATCTTGCCCACTTCGGCGTCGGCGTTGGCCGAGATCGAACCAACTTGTGCGATTTCCTTGCTGGTGGTGCAGGGCTTGGAAATCTTCTTGAGCTCTTCGACGATGGCGGTAACCGCTTTGTCGATGCCGCGCTTGAGATCCATCGGGTTCATGCCGGCGGCAACGAACTTCATGCCTTCGCGCACGATCGCCTGGGCCAGAACGGTTGCAGTCGTGGTGCCGTCACCGGCCACATCGGAGGTCTTGGAAGCGACTTCCTTGACCATCTGCGCGCCCATGTTCTGGAACTTGTCCTTGAGTTCGATTTCCTTGGCAACCGACACACCGTCCTTGGTGATAGTCGGGGCGCCGAAGGAGCGCTCCAGGACAACGTTACGGCCCTTGGGGCCGAGGGTCACCTTAACTGCGTTGGCGAGGATGTTGACACCCTCGAGCATCTTGGTGCGTGCATCTTCATGAAAACGTACGTCTTTAGCAGCCATGTTTAGCTCCTGTAAATATTGGGGTTACTGAATCGTTAGCCGAAAGCGCCGTATTAGGCGACTTTCTTGGCGGCCGAGGCACCTTCGAGAACGCCCATGATGTCTTCTTCGCGCATCACCAGGAGTTCTTCGCCGTCGACTTTGACGGTTTGGCCGGAGTACTTGCCGAACAGAACACGGTCGCCAACCTTGAGGTCAACGGCGTGCTGCTTGCCAGCGTCATCACGCTTGCCCGGGCCAATGGCCAGAACTTCGCCCTGATCGGGCTTTTCACCAGCACTGTCGGGAATTACGATTCCGCTGGCGGTTTTGCGCTCTTCTTCGAGACGCTTGACGATGACACGGTCGTGCAAGGGACGGATTTTCATGAGAATTCTCTCCTCTATCCAAAGTTAGTTGGTATTAACAAACAGACTGCAAACAGGATGCTTGCAATCGGAAGCCTGGGTGTCCACGCGCCTGCGGCTTCGAAAAGCTGCTAGCACTCATCCCATGCGAGTGCTAATGATATAGCCGAAGCAGTCGAATTTCAAGAGTCAAGCTGAAAGATAGCTTTCTGGCGCCGTTCAATGTGAACAGGCCCCCTTCTCAATCCGGCAGTCGAGACGGGGTATTAGGGCTTAAGGCAATGAGCGAAAGTGAAAGCGCATCCCGACAGCCAATCGCTCAAGAAAATCGAGCTAGGCCTCCATTCGCGATGGCTAGAGAGGAAACATGAATCAACCGGCTCACAAGTACGCCAAACTTGGCCAGATGCATGTCGCCTTAATCCTCAACGTGCAGCCCAATCGTCGGCGTTGTGGACAAGTCCTGCGCCAGAACTACCGTAGAGCCGCGCAGGAATGCAAAAGGCGAGGCCAGTATGCGTGCATGGCGTATTGGCACAAGATGAGCCCGCCGCTTAGGCGTCTCGACCAGCAGGCGCGCCGGTCCGTCAGCCCGCGAAACATCCTCGATGAGGACCGCAAGTACCGCCTCGGGCGACATTGCCACGCGCTGACGATATGTTCCACTGCCACTCACAGCCAGAAAATCGTCCGCCGGTTCGGCATGCAGCCTTGCGCCGAAAAAAACCGCAAGTACCGCAGCCAGGGAAATAGCGCACAAAAGCAGCTTGTTGCCGTTTATTTCCACCAAATTCTGAACCGGATTTTTTATTGAATTTCGAATTGCCTGTTTCCATGCATTCATTGCATGCAGTCATTTTACAAAGCTTTTCAGACTGTGCCTGGCACGCGATTCTGTTTGGTTGAATCACGTTAAGCGCCGATATAATGTCCGCACCCCCTAGTGCTTACCGCAGGTTGATGCAATGACAACCCCAGCCAAACGTCCGTATTTCTACGGATTTTTCCGGTTTTTTTCGGTGCTGCTGCTGAGTTCGCTGATCGGCGTGTCGCCATTGTGGGCGGCAGACTCCCCCCTGGCAAAAGAAGCGACGCTCGAATTCAATTTCCGGCCGATATTCACCTTTCGCGGAATCTATGCCGGTGCAACGCCCGAAGTCCGCGCGAAGCGCGCTCACGAACGCCTAAGCCGGCTGACGCAGAACCAGATGACACAACCGATCGAGCGCGTGCCGGGGGTCATCGACGGGGTTGCCGGGATGGCCCTGCGCAGCGGCGATATCATCTTGTTCACGGTGCTCGCCAGCGACCTCGATCCGGAGGAAAAGCTTACGCTTGAGCAGGCAACAGACAGGGCAGCATCGCGCCTGGCGGAGGCTCTCGGCACCGAAGAGGAGCAGCGCCGCCCGATGGCGCTGTTCAAGGGCATCGCTTTGAGCGTGCTGGCAACGATTTCAGCATTTTTCCTACTTTGGCTGATCCAGCGCACAACCCGGTTCATGGTCGATCGTCTGCAACGCGGCATTGACTGCGAGGAAGCCTCGGCGACACTGCGCTGGGCACGCCACGGCTGGCTTCTGGTTCAGCGCCTGGCGCAACTGGTGATGGGCATCCTGTGGCTGAGCGTTGGCTATCTGTGGCTGACCTTTGTGCTGTCCTGCTTTCCCCTCACTCATCCGCTAAGCGAGAAACTCGGGAGTTTTCTCGCTGGCCTCTTCGAACTTCTTGTGACGGGAATGATCCATGCCGTACCGGGCATCGTTACCGTCCTCGCCGTCCTGTTCGTGACCAAGACGCTGAACGACGTCCTGGCCAACTTCTTCGACGGCGTCGACGCGGGACGCACGCAAATTCCAGGACTGCACCGTGAAACGGTCAGCGCAACACGGCGCATCGTCAGCATCATGGTCTGGGGCTTCGGTGTAGCCGTCGCCTACCCGTATATCCCGCTCTCCAACAGCGATGCCTTCAAGGGCCTGTCGGTGATGTTCGGTTTCATGCTCACACTTGGTTCAGCCGGCATCGTCAACCAGCTGATGAGCGGGCTCGTGCTGGTCTATTCACGTGCCTTGTCGGTCGGTGATTTCGTCGATATCGGCGGCACTGTCGGCGTGGTCAGCGAGGTCGGTGTGTTGTCGACCAAGATCATTGATATGCGCAACGAGGAAGTGACAATTCCCAATTCCGTGCTGATCGGCAACTCGATTCGCAACTACTCACGTCTCGCAGGGGAACGTGGCACGCTGGTGTCGACAAAAGTAACGATTGGTTACGACGCACCGTGGCGGCAGGTTCATGCCATGCTGGTTGCCGCGGCGGAACAGACACCGGGCCTGCGCTCGACGCCGACGCCCTTCGTTTATCAGCGTGGACTGGCCGATTTTTATGTCGAATACGAGCTTTTCGCTTATATGGACAAGCCGCTCGATCGCGTGCCGACGCTCTCGGCGCTGCATGGCAACATCCAGGATCAGTTCAACCTGCACGGTGTGCAGATCATGTCGCCACACTTCATGTCGCAGCCCGGGAACAACGTCGTAGTGTCGAAGGAACAATGGCACGCCGCGCCTGCAAGGCAGCCAGATCAACCGGCGGGCAACCTGCGCCCTGAAGCTTGAACCGATTTCCGCCAGCCCGCGGCCTGCGCACGCGGTGTCTGATACACGCGCTAAGCATTGTGGCGAGCCTCACCGTCGCACTGCCGATTACCGCCGCACCAAAATTGCTGGCCCCCGCAGAAGTACGCGATCTCTTGTCGCGCCACCTCTCGATGACCGGCGCCGGCAGCGACCCCCAGGACGATACCGAACGGGTAACGTTTGAGCGAAGAATGCGCAAGGAAGCCGGCGAAATCCTGGCAACCGAAGGCTATTTTTCGCCTCAGGTTGATCTGCGTGAAAGCGCGGCGGGTCTTGCCTTGCAGATTGAGCCCGGGCCCCGCACACAGATCGGCCGCATCAACATCGAGATTCGCGGGGCTCTTGCCGCCGAACGCCGCCAAAAACTGATAAGCGATTGGGGCTTGCCGAGCGCCGCGCCTTTCCGGCAATCAGCTTGGGACAATGCCAAACAGGGCGTGCTGCGCGACTTGCTGGCCACCGACCATGCCGATGCGCGTCTGCTGTCGAGCCAGGCCGAAGTGGATATCGAAACAGCGCGGGTGGACCTGCAACTGGTTTATGACGCCGGTCCACGCTATCGCTACGGCGAAATTCGTATTGAAGGACTTCACCGTTATCCGGCATCGCTGGTCGAGCGCTACAGCAGGTTGCTGCGACCCGGCGACGCTTTTCAGCAGAACGACCTGTTGACACTGCAGACAGCGCTGCAAAACACCCCCTATTTTTCCTCGGTGATCGTCGAACTATCGCGCGTCACATCGCCGGCAGAGGGAGGTTCGTCTGCACCGGAAGCGTCTGTTGATACTTTGCAGGCACCCGTCATCATTCGTCTGCGTGAACGGGTACCGTTCAACATCGCGCTGGGTGCCGGCGTCAGTTCCAATACCGGCGCACGGGTCGAAGGAAGTTTTCATAACGCCGATCTCTTTCATCGGGCCTGGGAATTAAACACCGGCGCGCGGATCGAACAGCTGCGCCAAAGCCTCTATGCAGATATTTTTTTCCCGCCATCGGTTCAACAGCGCGACAGTGTCGGCGCCGTTTTTGAAAGATCAGACGTTCAAGGGCTGGGCATCGAACGGGTTGCCTTCGCCGCATCGCGGATACATTTACGCGACAGCATTGAGCAGCGCCTCGGTATCAACTGGCAACACGAACAACAGTCGCCAAGCAATGCGTCCTCACGCATCAACCGTGCACTCACCGCAACAGCAGGCTGGCTCTGGCGCCACGCCGACGATCCGCTCGACGCAAGCGAAGGCATCGTCGCCCAGTTACAGTTGGGCGGTTCGGCAAAGGCGCTGCTTTCCGACCAGAACTTCGTGCGCTCGTATTTCCGCTATAGCCAGGGCATCCAGCTCGGCAAGTCAGACAGCCTGCTGCTGCGCGGCGAAGCCGGCGTGACGGCGGCGCCGTCACGCCGGGGAATTCCGCAGGACTACCTGTTTCGCGCTGGCGGCAGCAACTCGGTGCGCGGCTACGCCTATCAGAGCCTCGGTGTCAAGGAAGGCTCGGCGACGCTCGGTGGCCGCTATTTGCTTTCGGTGAGCGCCGAACACACGCACTGGATCGACGCCCAATGGGGCGTCGCGACCTTTATCGACGCCGGCCAGGCCGCCGACAATCGCGATGTTATGAAGCTTGCACCCGGCTACGGCGTCGGCGGGCGCTGGAAGAGCCCGGCCGGCCCGCTGGCGATCGACCTGGCGTGGGGTCAGCTCGACAAGAAACTCCGCCTGCATTTTTCTCTGGCTGTGCCTTTCTGAGAATCTGAACATGTCAGACCACACCAGCGTAGTGCCGGCCCCCGCAGCGCCGCCGGCTCGACCATCTACGCCACCATCCGCCCCGCGTCCTCACTGGTACAAGATGGCCGTTGCCTGCGGCATCTTTCTTTCCCTGCTGGGCTGGCTCGGCGGCAGCGAAAGTGGTTTTAGTGCCCTGTGCTCGGGCCTGCCCCATCTGACTGCCGGCCGCCTGCAGATCTCGGGACCGGGCGGCCGCCTGCTCGGCGACTGGCGCCTGCAATCCCTGCGCTGGCAAGACGCAAAACTGGATGTGGAAATCGAGCAATTGGCGGTGGCCTGGTGGCCGAGCGAACTGGCGCACGGTGAAGCGCTGTTTGAGCGCGTCGAAGTGGCAAGCCTGCGCATTTTTTCCGTACAAAGCACCGAACCACCGGCGATGCCGGCAAGCCTGCAATTGCCACTCGCGTTGCGCATCAAGCAACTGGCGGTGGGGCGCGTGCTGTTTGGAAAAAACATGACGTACGGCAAGGTCCCGCAATTGCTGGTGGAAGGGATTGAAGCAGGGTTGGCCAGCGACGGCCGGACACATCGCCTTGATCGCCTTCGTGCGCAAGTGGGAAAGCTCGCATTGTCGGCCGACGCAACGCTGGCCGGCGAGCAACCATTCGCATTGACGGCGCAGGGCGCGCTTACCGGCGCCGCGCATGGACAGCCGTTTGCGCTGACCCTCCATGGCAGCGGCTCGCTTGATCAGATTCAGGTCGATGGGGAGATTCTCACCGGAGCCGCGACAAAAAAAGCTGGCGAGCTGGCTGGCGCGTCGGGCGAACTCCATGCACGGCTCACTCCCTTTTCCGCACAACCGCTGGCCTCACTGCGTCTGCAACTAAAGGGGATTGACCCTTCCGCAATTGCTGCAAGCGCGCCAAGGGCCCTGCTTGACGTCGAGGCGCTCATTGAAAGCATACCCGCCGCGCCGGGCGTATCAGCGGCCAGCGGCAGCCTGCGCGTCATCAACCGACGCGGCGGTGCGCTGGATCGCCAAGTGTTGCCTGTCGAATCGATGCAGGCGCGGATCAACTGGCAGGGGGAGCGGCTCGCCTTTGACAAACTCGCACTAGCGCTCACCGGTGGGGGCAGCCTAAAAGGGAAGGGTAGTTTCCGCGGCGGACAACTCGAACTTGACCTTGTTGCCCAGGGGATCGACGCCCGCGCGCTGCACGGCAGCCTGCTGCCCACCAGGCTGGCGGGGCTGTTGCGCGCCAGTTTCAGCGAAGACAAGCAAACCCTGGAACTTGACCTGCGCGATGCCCTGTACGCCCTGGGCGCACGGGTCTGTATCAACCGCGATGCGGTCGAACTGACCAGTGTTCGGCTCGCGCGCGGCGACGCCAGCCTCTCCGGACAAGGGCGCCTCGCGCTGAGCGGCGAGGAACGCTTTACCGCCCAAGGCAGTCTGCAGAATTTCAATCCGGCGCGCTTTCTGCAGCAAAAGAATGGCGTACCGCGCAGCGTGTTAAATGCGGGCTTCGAGATGAAGGGCGCGCTGCGCCCGGCACTTGAGCTCGCGCTGCATTTTGACCTGCACGACAGCCTCATCGGCACGCAAAAGCTGACCGGGAAAGGCGATATCGATCTGCTCGGAAAGCAGTTGCGCAAGATCAACGTTGACCTTGAGGCGGCGGGTAATCGCCTGACTACCCAGGGTGCTTTCGGAAGATCTGGCGATACGCTGCGTTTGACCCTGCTTGCACCAAAACTCGAAGCACTTGGCTTCGCCGGCATTGCTGGTGAAGCCAGCGCAAATTTCGTCCTTAGCGGCAGCATCGCCAGTCCGGAGATTTCCGGGGAGTTACAAGCCCCGCGCCTGCGCCTGGTGTCACTGCTTGACTTGCAGGGCTTGTCATTGAACGCGCAGCTTGGCTCCGGCGCGCAAGGCGCCCTGAGCGGCCTGCTGCGATGCGCCGCATGCGCCTTGCCCGCTTACGGCGTGCCTGCGCTGGCCCTGGAAGTGAAGGCCGACGGCTTGCGCAATCGGCATCACTTGAGCGCCCGCGTGAATCTGCCCGACATGCGCGAGCTGCGCCTTGCACTTGACGGAGGACTGCAGGTTGAAGCCGCCGGCAAGAGCAGTGAAGCAACCGGGGCTTTCTGGAGCGGTACGCTCAGCGACCTGCGCGCCGGCAAGGTCGGTCCAGCCAACGCGCCACCCTTGCTCCAGCTCGCGGCACCGGCAGCGCTGCACATCGGCGGTGCGACAACTTCTTTCGGGCCGGCGAGCATCGACGGCCTGATCGGCAAGCTGCGGATAGAGCGTCTGCGTGGCGAAAACGGACATTGGCAAAGTGCCGGGCGCTTACAGCAATTTCGTCCGGATACCTTGCTCGGAGATTTTCCATCGCTCCGGGCGTGGCTTGATGCGCTTGGCAGGGACAATCCGCAGCCTTTGTCCATTGGCGGTTTGTGGGACTTTGCGCTGGGCAATCCGGCCGACGCACGACCTGCCGGGCGTGCCGAGGTCTGGCGCGAGAGCGGCGATCTGCGGCTAGGTTCGCTACCGCTGGGTCTCAGCGACGCCCGCCTGCAGGCGACGTTGAGCGGGGGGCGGCTAACCATGGGCGGGCAACTGCGCGGCACCCGGCTGGGCGACATCAGCGCCGAGTTGAATGCCATCGCCGCAAGTGGCGGCGTATCGGCGCTGATCGATGCACAGGCGCCATGGCAGGGCCGCCTGCAGGCCCGCATTCCGGATCTGGGGTGGCTGGCCCCGCTGCTTGGCGAGGGCTTTCAACTGGCCGGCGAGTTGAAAGGCGAGATGCGCATGGCCGGAAGCGCTGCGCGGCCACAACTTAGCGGGGAGTGGCGCGGCGAACAACTGGCGCTTCGCGCTCTGGATCAGGGCATGCGTCTGGAACGCGGCCAGGCGCTGGTTGATATTACGCCGGAGCGCCTGCTACTGCGTCGACTGAGCTTCGAGAGCGATTTCCACCCCCTGCCGCGCGCGCTCAAACTCGACGAAAACATCGACGCGACTCGGCTGACCGGCACGCCTGGCCGTTTCGAAGCAAGCGGCGAACTGGCTTTGAACGGCACGACGCTCGGCAACGCAGCGCGCCTGAGCCTGAATCTTGACCGTGTCGGCGTGATACAGCGGCCCGATCAGTGGGTTGCCATATCGGGCGACGGCGATTTGCGTATCGGTGAAAGCGCACTCGATGTCGGCGGCAAGCTGCGCGTTGACGCCGGCCTATGGTCGCTGGCAGCAGCCGGCCGCCCCAGACTCTCGGACGACGTGGTCATTCGCCAGGCCCTGTCGGAACATCGCGCGAGCCCCATCCGGCGCGCCCTGAAACTCGACATTGAGGCGGCACTCGGGCGCAGTTTCCACTTCCGTGGTGCCGGCATCGAGAGCCGGTTGGCCGGGCAGTTGCGCATTCGTTCCGACGATGCCGGTCTGCCGCGCGCGACCGGCAGCATCGGCACCGCCGACGGAAGATTCGATGCCTACGGGCAAAAACTCGGCATCGAGCGCGGCATCATCAATTTCCAGGGCGCAATCGACAACCCGGGGCTCAACATCCTCGCCGTGCGCAAGAATCTTCCGGTCGAAGCCGGCGTCGAGGTCACCGGTACGGCCCAGCGACCGTTAATCCGACTCGTTTCGACGCCGGTCGTGCCCGATACCGAGAAACTGTCCTGGCTGGTGCTCGGCCGTTCGCCAGAGCAGCAGGATGGCGGAGACGGCAGCCTGCTGGTGGCGGCGGCGCAGACAATCTTTGGTGGACAAGACGGGGGAGCCCTGAACAAGCTGCAACAGGGGCTGGGTATCGACGAATTCGGCGTAAACAGCGGCCAGATCGGCGGTGCCAGCCGTCTGCCGACAAGCCGCGTCGCAAGCGCGAACGGGTTTGGCAGCGATCAATCGATGAACGGGCAGATCGTCAGCGTCGGCAAGCGTCTTTCGTCGAACGCCCTGCTCAGCTACGAGCAGGCGCTTAACTCCACCGAAAGCATTGTAAAACTGACGGTCAACCTGACCCGGCAGTTTTCCGTCATTGCCCGCGCCGGCTCGGAAAGCGCGCTGGATTTTTTCTGGAACTACAGCTTCGGGCGTTGAGGCGTGTTGTGATCGAACGGGGCGGGACGGATCACCCCTGGTTGCCCAGGAGCGTCCGGCAATCCGCGGGCACTCGCCGCATCCGGTGCTGCTTTACTCATTTAGAGGGTACTACACCGGCCACACCGGGTTGCACGGGCTGGCATACTGGGCGGCCATGATCCATTTACGCACGCAACCAACACCGATCTGGCTGGCAGGCTGGATCGCTTGCGCGCTGCTTGCGGTTTGCGCCACGACCGGCACCGCGGCCGATCAGCTACCCCGCCCCTTGCAACAAGCCCTGTCCGCCGCCGGCATCCCCGCAGCAAGTGTCGCCATCCACATACAGGAATTGGGTCGTCCCCAGTCGAGCCTCTCGCATAACGCCGAGCTCGCGATGAATCCGGCCTCAACGATGAAGCTGGTGACCAGTTTTGCGGCATTGGAACTGCTCGGACCGACTTACAGCTGGAAAACGGATTTTTTCGCCGGAGGGGCGGTTCGCAACGGCATGCTTGAGGGCGATCTCATCATCAAGGGTCGCGGCGACCCGAAAATGACTGTAGAAAATTTCTGGCTCGCCGTGCGCAAGCTGCGCGCCCTGGGTGTGCGCGAAATCCGCGGCGACCTAGTCCTCGATCGCAGCTGGTTTGAGACGGGCGATACCGACCCGACACGCTTCGACAACGAGCCGCTGCGTCCCTACAACGTCGCGCCAGACGCCCTGCTGGTCAATTTCAAGTCTGTGCGCTTCCAGTTTGTTCCCAATACGGTGAACCGGACGGTCAGCGTCGCCCACGAGCCGCAAATGGCGCAGCTCGAGGTCGCACCGCAGGTGCGCCTCACCGACGGCGATTGCGGTGATTGGCGTGCCGGACTGAAAGCGGACTTTCGCGGTGACGGCGCCGCCATGCGCGCCGGCTTTTCCGGCAGCTACCCGGCCAGTTGCGGCGAGCGCACCTGGAACGTAAGCCTGTTCAGCCACCCCAACTACGTGTTCGGGGTGTTCAAGCAGATGTGGCTTGAATCGGGCGGAAGCATTCGCGGCGGTGTTCGCGACGGCAGTGCGCCCCCCGGGTCGCAACTGCTTTTCACCACGGAGTCCCCTTCGGCATCGGAGGTGGTGCGCGACATCAACAAGTTCAGCAACAACGTCATGGCGCGCCAGCTGTTCCTCACGCTCTCGGCCGAGATCCTTAAACTGCCAGGTCGTAACGACCGCTCGTTCGAAGTCGTGCAAGGCTGGCTGTCGCAGCGCGCCCTGTCCCTGCCGGGCCTGGTCATGGAAAACGGCTCGGGGCTGTCGCGCGTGGAGCGCATCACGGCCGCCGGCATGGGCCGTCTGCTCGAGAACGCCTACCAGAGCGCGGTCATGCCGGAGTTCATCGCCTCGCTCCCGCTGGTGGCCCTTGATGGCACCATGCGGCGGCGCCTGCGTTTTGAGGGCGTCGCCGGCCGCGCCCACATCAAAACCGGCTCGCTGGCCGACGTACGCAGTATCGCCGGCTATGTCCTGGACCAGAACGGCCGCCGGCATGCCGTGGTGTTTTTCATCAACCACCCCAACGCGAGTCAGGGCCAGGCAGCCCAGGACGCACTGCTGCGCTGGGTCCATGAAGGCGCCGTAACGCGATGAGCGTGCGCATCGAAAATGCGACCCGCGAAGACCTCGATGCCATCGCCGGGCTGCTGCAAGCCCTCTTCACCCAAGAGGCTGAATTCACCCCGGATCGCGACAGGCAATTGCGCGCGCTGCGCATGCTGTTCGATGAACCGTCGGCTGGCCGCCTGTTTGTCGCCCGCGAAGACGACCTTGTGATCGGCATGGCCAGCCTGCAGTTTGAAATCAGCACCGCCCTCGGCGGCCGCGCCGCCTGGGTCGAGGACGTGATCGTGGACGTCGCGCATCGCGGTCGCGGTGTGGGCGGGCTCTTGTTGGAGCATCTCGTTGCTTTCGCCCGCGAGCAGGGCCTGCTGCGGCTTTCGCTGCTTACCGACAGCGACAATCTCACAGCACAGCGTTTGTATGCGCGCTTTGGCTTTGTCCGCTCAAGCATGCTGCCGATGCGCCTGGTCATTGACGTTTAGCCCAGGGCACACGACCGCAGAAACCTCAGGCGATGGCGATGGCCTTGCGCTTTTGCAACGTCAACCAGCCGCGCAGCACGCGATAGAGAACCCAGATACCCACCACCGCACTCATGGCGATGGAGATGGGAATGCCAAGCAGGGTTAACCAGAACAACACGATGATGCACAACCACATCAAAGTGAACCAGAACGTGCGGATCTGCCAGCGGAAATGCGATTCGAGAATCGTGCCGCGTGCGTCATCGCGCTTCACGTAGTTGAGGATCACCGCAATGATGGACGGCCAACCCGTGGCAAAAGCACTGACGATAGTCACCGGCGTGAGCATGCCGCTCAGCACCGACACGGCGTGAAGTCCATAAATGACGTGCGTCCATGCGACCAGTCCCTCCTCGCTCCCGGGCAGACTTTCGTGAGGTGGCTGTCGAACCGGCATTTCGTTATCCATGACGTCTTTCAAATTTCACGGCAGGTACGCCATGTCCAACCCAATGTCGGGGTCCGGGGACGATTTACAAGTGCCGGTTATAAACCCAATCCCTGCCACATCGCATCGACGCGCTTTTTCACCGCATCATCCATTGCAATGGGCGAACCCCATGCACGCGTCGTCTCGCCCGGCCACTTGTTGGTCGCGTCTATGCCCATCTTTGAACCCAGACCGGCCACGGGACTGGCGAAATCAAGGTAGTCGATGGGCGTGTTCTCGGCGATCAGCGTGTCGCGCGCCGCATCAACGCGCGTGGTCAGCGCCCACACCACTTCCTTCCAGTCGCGGATGTTCACATCATCGTCGACGACGATGATGAGCTTGGTGTACATGAACTGGCGCAAAAAGCTCCAGATGCCGAACATCACGCGCTTGGCGTGTCCCGGATACTGCTTTTTCATGCTTACAACGGCAAGACGATAGGAACAGCCCTCGGGCGGCAGGTAAAAATCGGTGATTTCCGGGAACTGCTTTTGCAGCAGGGGCACGAACACCTCGTTAAGTGCCACGCCCAGCACCGCCGGCTCGTCGGGAGGCTTGCCGGTGTAGGTCGAGTGATAAATCGGGTCGGGGCGCAGGGTTATGCGCTCGACCGTGAACACCGGAAAGCGCTCCTGCTCGTTGTAGTAACCGGTGTGGTCCCCAAAGGGGCCCTCGAGCGCCTCCTCGCCTGGATGGATGTGTCCCTCAAGGACGATCTCCGCGGTCGCCGGTACCTGCAGGTCGTTGCCGATACATTTGATGAGCTCGGTCTTGGCGCCGCGCAACAGCCCGGCAAACTGGTATTCGGACAGCGTGTCGGGCACCGGCGTCACCGCACCCAGTATGGTCGCCGGATCAGCACCCAGCGCCACGGCAATCGGAAAGGGTTTGCCGGGAAATGCAAGGCAGTGGTCACGATAATCAAGCGCGCCACCGCGATGCGCCAGCCAGCGCATGATCAGCTTGTTCGGCGCAATCACCTGCTGGCGGTAAATACCCAGGTTTTGCCTTGGCTTTCCCGGTCCGCGCGTAACCGTGAGGCCCCAGGTGATCAACGGCCCCGCATCGCCGGGCCAGCATGTCTGTATTGGCAGACGCGACAAGTCAACGTCATTGCCCTCCCACACCACCTCCTGGCACGGCGCCGAGGAAAGCACCTTGGGCGCCATGTGCATGACCTTACGGCCGATCGGGATCCAGCGTTCTATGGCATCGCGAAACCCCTTGGGCGGCTCCGGTTCCTTCAGAAACGCCAGCAGCTTGCCAATGTCGCGCAGCGCTTCCACCGAATCGGCCCCCATGCCCAGTGCCACGCGTTTGGGCGTGCCAAACAGGTTGGCGAGCACCGGCATGCTGTGCCCGGTGACGTTCTCGAAAAGGATGGCTGGCCCACCTGCCTTAAGCACGCGGTCGCAAATCTCGGTCATTTCCAGTTGCGGCGACACCGGCGCCGCCACGCGCTTGAGTTCACCTTGGGCTTCAAGTTGGGAAATGAAATCGCGCAGGTCGTGGTAGTTCACGTCGATGGGTCCGAACGGAAGCTGACGGCGCGTCAGGTACGCGGCCGGGGAGACGCATGGTAGCACCGGCGCCGGCCCGCTTCCAACCCGCTTCAGAATACCCTACACTGGATTGCAACAGGGCGATGACCCTGACAGCCGGCAGCGCCAGACTTGAGGCGACCGACGGCAACAAGCAAAACACAAACCGGAGGAATCGATGACACGCTCACGCACCCGTATGCCGGCGTCGTTCGGCCCTGCTCTTGCCGTTCTTGCACTGACCGCCACGCTCGTCCTTTTGCCGCAAGCCGCACAGGCGCAGACCTACCCCGACAAGCTCATCAATTACTTCCTGCCCTTTCCCGCAGGGGGCGAATCGGATATCGCCGCACGCTTCCAGCAGGACGTGTTCCGCAAAAAATACAAGCAGGAGATGGTCATCCAGTACAAGCTGGGGGCCGGCGGCGCCATCGCCTGGCAGACGCTCAACTCACTGCCCGCCGATGGCACCAATCTCATGGGCATCAACCTGCCGCACATCGTGCTGCAGCCGCTCGAGGGCCAGGTGCAGTACAAGACCGAAGACATGACGCCGGTGTACTGGTTCCATTACACGCCCGACGCCATCGTCGTGCCCATCGACAGCCCGATCAAAAGCTTCCAGGACCTGGTGGTCGCGGCCAGGGCCAAACCTGGTGAACTCACCTTCGCCGGCTCGGGTACCAACTCGGCCAACCATGTCGCGCACCAGAAGTTCAACCAGCTGGCCGGCGTGAGAACCACATACGTGCCGTTCAAGGGCACCGGCGACCTGACCAGCGCGGTCATCGGCGCGCACGTCACCGGGGCGATGTCCTACTCCACGTTTGCGATCCAGCAAAAAAGCAAACTGCGCATGCTCGCCGTGGCCACCGAAAAACGCCTGCCGCAGTTCCCGGATGTACCGACCTTCAAAGAACTGGGCTTTAACTGGGTCGACGGCGCCTACCGCGGCATCGCCGTGCCCAAGTCCATGTCACAGGAAATGCGCACCCGGGTGTCGGACATGATGGACGCCATCAACAAGGACCCGGACATGCGCGCCAAGATGCAGGAGGGGGGCTTTGAGGTCATCGACATCTCTTACGACAAGATTCCCGCCTTCATGGCCGAGCGCACGCGCGACTACATGGGCACGGCCAAGCTGATGGGCTTGATCAAGTGAGCGCGCGCCTAATTCCCGATGCAGCAGTGGCTGGAAACCCAATACTGGCGCGGGTTTCCAGCACATCTGCGAATTTAAGTTCGAAGCGCAATGGGTATGGGCTTGAGGCCGAAGAGTACCTCGTGCGGGGTCAGGTAGCCAAGAC
>CAITSH010000364.1 GCA_903895005.1 uncultured Pseudomonadota bacterium | reverse complement strand
CGCCCGCCCTGGTGGTGGCGTACGCGCTCGCCGGAGACATCACAACAGACCTTGCGCACGATGCGCTCGGCCATGACAACTCGGGCCAGCCGGTGTACTTGCGCGAAATCTGGCCTGGCGATGAAGAAATCCAAGCGCAGATGGCCGCACATCTCGGCCCGCAATCCTATGCGACGCGTTATCGCGACGTCTGGCAGGGCACGGCCGAATGGCAGGCAATCAAGGCGCCCTCCGACGTACAGTTTCCCTGGGATGCCGACTCGGATTACATTCGCCGTCCGCCGTATTTTGAGGGCTTTGCGCCGGCCAGGCCCGCGCCGCTTGCCTTGTCGGGTGCGCGACCTTTCATGATGCTGGGTGACAATGTCACCACCGACCATATCTCGCCGGCCGGCGCCATTCCGAAGGAAAGCCTCGCCGGGCGGCATCTTGCCGGCCACGGCGTGCCGGTGGCCTTGTTCAACCAGTACGCCACGAGGCGCAGCAATCACGAAGTCATGCTGCGCGGTGCCTTCAGCAATCCCAAGCTGGTGAATGAATTGCAAGGCGCGGGGAAGGCTGGTGCGACATGCCTGACTCTCGCCGCCGAGGGCGCGCAGCCGATGACGGCCTATGAGGCGGCGCAAAGTTTTCGCGAGCGCGGGATTCCGCTGGTGCTGCTTGCCGGGAAAAACTACGGTGCGGGTTCCAGTCGCGACTGGGCGGCCAAGGCCTCGGCGCTGTTGGGCGTGCGCGCGGTGATTGCCGAGAGCTTCGAGCGCATCCATCGGAGCAATCTCATCGGCATGGGCGTCATCCCGCTCTTGCTGGCTGAAGGTCTCAAACGCAGCGACCTTTGCGGCGATGGCACAGAGATGCTGGACTTTGCCGGACTGGGCGCACTGGTCACAGGTTCGAATCGGATCACGTTGACTGTGCGTCGAATCGACGGCAGCCGCAGCACCCACGGCCTCATTTGTCAGATCGATTCGCAGCGCGAGCTGGACACGCTTCGCCACGGCGGCATCCTGCCTTACGTGGTCAGGGGTGCGCTCGCGGCCTGAACGGGCGAAAAAATTTGCAAGCCTGGCTGGAAACCGGCTCCAGAAGGCGCTTTCCAGTCAGCGCCCTGCCGGAATCAGATGTGTCGTAAGGCCGCGATGACGTGCATGTGCGCCAGCGCCACGTCGGGCGACACATCAAGAATGGGCGTGTAACGCAGCGAGAACGGCTCGCTTGCATCGGGCTCGCGACGCAGCAGGGCGCGTGCGCGTGCGGCGATGGCGACAGCATCGGGTGCGATTTCTCCCGCCCTGGGCTTGGCGTCAAACTGGAGGATCAGGCTGCTCAAAGGCGCCAGCCATTCATACGTCGCGTCGCGCGTCAGCACCTGCAAAAAGTCCGCGGCCGACTGGCGGCCGTTGTCCTTTTCGTACAAGCGGCGTTCGTACTCGATCAGCGCGCGATGCAATTCCAGCAGCGCGAGGCGCAGGGCCTTCGCGTTGTCGGCGTTGCTGATGCCGATGGTGCTGGTTTTGATTACGGCGGCGGTATCCATGTCGGGGCTCCGTGCGGGCTACAGGTTGAATGTCGATGGCAAAAATGTCGCCGAACGAAAGGCGAATTTCCTGGCTATGCGAGAAGGGACTGTCTCGTTTCGTCAATGCCTCACGATAGTCGCGCATATGGGGTTGTTTGGCACAATCTCAAGGCGTCGCCATGCGCGGGTATGATGCTTCTGCTTTCCCCACCCGATTTACTTTCCCGCGCTTGCCCTCCGCCCCGTGATCGATCCTGGCCCAGAAAATTTGCTGTTAATCGTCGCCGGGGTCTTTCTCACCTCGGGCTTTATCAAAGGCGTCGTCGGCCTCGGACTGCCCTCCATTTCCCTTGGCCTGATGACAGTGGCCGGTCTGCCACCCGCTTACGCCGCGGCTGTTACCGTCGGTCCGACCATGGTCACCAATCTGTGGCAGGGGGCTTCCGGTCCCTACCTCCTGGCGCTGGTGCGCCGCTTCTGGAGCATGATGGCGGCCGGCTTTGTCTGCACCTTTGCCGGTTCCGGCGTCATGGCCGGCGGCAATGCCAGGCTGGCGGTGTTTGCGCTGGGCCTGGTGTTGTTCCTTTCGACCGCATACAACATGCTGACCGTACAGTGGCGCGTATTGCGCCGGTACGAATGGTGGATGTCCCCGCTCATCGGTGGCATCACCGGTGCGATCACCGGCGCCACAGGGGCTTTCATCTTCCCGATTGTCCCTTATATGGCGGCGCTGGAGCTGAACAAGGACGAGTTCATCCAGTTGCTGGGCATTACCGCCATCGTGTCGGCGCTGGCGCTGGGCATTGCGCTCTGGTTGCGCGGATCGCTGAGCCCGGCGCAATCGGGTATGGGGGTGTTTGCGCTGGCGCCGGCCTTTGCCGGGATGTTCGTGGGACAGATATTCCGGCGCCATATCAGCGAGCGTATTTTTCGCCGAATTTTCCAGGTCGGCCTTTTGCTGCTGGGCGCTTACCTTGCGCTGAAAAATATTCCCTGATCTGTCCGAACAGCCCGGGAATCCCTGATTGGAGCGGGTTTCCAGCTGGCGGCTGCGGTGCCGTCCGTTTTTTCGATATGGCGAGGTGACATTTATTTCTACTCTGCCTGTGCATGTCGCAGGTCTTGCACTTCGGCTTCGAGGGCGGCTATGCGCTCGTGCAGGGGCGCGGAGGCGTCCGCCACCTGGTCCGCGGTAAAGCGCTGCGTGATGTGCTGCGGGCAGTTCCAGTCAAACGCTTCGACGTCGATCACTGCCACCTGCTCGACGCGTGCACGATAATCGGGCAACGCGACCGCAGACCCCAGTTCCGGGGCGGCCGATGCAACGTCCTCAAAGCGCAGCCTGCCCAGCAGCTTGAGTCTTTGCCGGTTGGCATAGTCGACAAAGATCAGCGACACGCGGTCATTCTTAGAAGCATTGCCGGCGCTGACGTACTGGCGATTGCCGCGAAAATCGGCCCAGGCCAGTCGAGCCGGTGACAGCACTTTGACAAAGCCGTCCGGACCGCCCCGGTGCTGCACGTAGGGCCAACCGGATTCGCCGACGCTGGCGAGGTAAAAGCTGTCGGCTGCGCTGATGAAAGCGGCCTCACGCGGCCCCAGGCCTTCGCCGGGACTTCCTTCGGCTTGCGCACGGGCATAGGCGGGGCGCGATCCGTGCGCTTCCTGCAAGGCCTGCACGGGGGGGGTGAAGGCGATTTCAGCGAAGGATTTCATCTGTTGGCGGTGTCCGCCGAGACGCAGTAGGCGCAGGCATTACCTTCTGCGGTGCCAAGGGCAATGCGCTCCTGTGTCGCTTTGTCCAGCGAAATGCCGCCGAGTGCGCCGTAGAGCCCGAGAAAGCCCTCGAGCGCCTTGGGCGAGTTGGCCAGTACGCGGATGAAGTTCGGTGTGACGCCCAGTTGGGCCTGTACTGCATCGAGCAACGCGCGGGCGTCGCCGGTGGCGGTTTTTGGATCGATGACGTTGATGCGTGACATGGTGTTCTCCTTGAAGGTTTGGGTCGGCAGCCTGGATTGCCGCTGCGGAATGGATAGTGATTGATGCTCAATTAATGATAAATACTGGATAAATTATTTCATTAGTGCATTAGTTGCATTAATTCCGCTAGCATGGCGTCCATGGACAAACTGAGAGGCATGGAGATTTTTGTGCGCATCGTCGAGGCGGGCAGCCTGGCAGGGGCCGCCGACGCGCTGGGCATGTCGGCACCGGCGGTGGTGCGCTCGCTCGCCGCGCTTGAGCGCAGCGTCGGCGTAAGGCTGTTGCACCGGACGACGCGGCGCTCATCCCTGTCGGATGAGGGGCGCGAATATTTCGAGCGCTGCAAGCGCGTGCTGGCGGACGTTGAGGACGCCGACGCCGCGCTGTGTGCGCGCCGCACACAACCTAAAGGGCGCCTGCGACTGACTGCGCCCGTCACCTATGGTCGCATGCACGTCGGGCCGGTGGTCAATGATTTTGTCGCGAAGTATCCGGAGGTCGAGGTCGAGTTGATGCTGCTCGATCGCACCATAGACCTTGTCGAGGAGGGTGTGGATGCGGCGGTGCGCATCGGCCATTTGCCCGAGTCTTCGCTGGTGGCAACGCGCCTTGGTCAGACGCGGCGCGTGGTCTGCGCCGCCCCCGCTTATCTCAAGCGCGCCGGCGTGCCGAAGCTGCCGCAGGATTTACCAGCGCACCGCTGCATAGACTTCAGCGGCCTGTCACTGAACGGCGAATGGAGCTTTGGCGGCCGTGGTGGTGCGGGTGGCAGACCCACGCAACGCGTGGCGCTAAGGCCCTTTTTGCGCAGCAACCAGATCGACGTCGTGCTCGATGCCTGCCTGCGCGGCCTGGGCTGCGCCCAATTCCTCTGTTACCAGGTGGACGCGCTGGTCAGGGCAGGGCGCCTGCGCTACGTTCTCGCAGACTTTGAGCCGCCCTTCATGCCCATCCAGATCGTCTACCCGAATGCGCGCCTGCTTTCGTCCAATGTGCGCGCCTTTGTAGAGACGGCGGTGGCGCAGTTGCGCAGCGATGACGCCAAAGGCCAGCCGCCGCGCGCGGCGAAAAAGACTTACTTGTCGCGATAAAGCGCCGGGTAGTCTTTTTTAAGCGCCGCCAGCTTGGGCAGGTCGTTGAACACAATGTAGGGCTGGCGCGGATTGCGCGCGAGGTAATCAAGGTGGTAGTCCTCGGCCTGGTAAAACGCCTTGAGCGGTGAGATCTCGGTGACGATGGGCTTTGGATAGGCCTTCGCCATCTGCAACTGCTTTACCCACCCCTGCGCAATTTTTTGCTGGTCCGCGCTGGTAAAGAAAATGGCCGAGCGATATTGCGTGCCGGTGTCCGGGCCCTGGCGGTTGAGTTGCGTCGGGTCGTGAGCGGCCGAGAACAGGATCTTCAGCAGCGTGCCGTAGGTCACCTTGGAGGGATCGAACACGACCTTCACCGCTTCGGCGTGCCCTGTCCAGCCGCGGCTGACCTTGTCGTAGGTGGCGTTGTCGGCGGCACCCCCGGAGTAACCCGAGGTCGATGAGATCACGCCGTTGACGTGTTTGAAGATCGCCTCAATGCCCCAGAAGCAACCGGCGGCAAACACCGCTGTTTCCTGGCCGGATGCTTTGGCGAGTGGTGCGTCTATGGCGGGTTTGGGCAGTGGCGAGGTCTCGCCTTCGGCGCGGGCGATGCTGCAAACGCTGAGTGCGACCGTGGAGGCGACGAGTAAGGTGCGGAGGCCGGGCAGGGAATTTTTCATTACAAGGCTTTCATTGGTAATGTCGTGCGTGTTGGTCTCGGGGAACGGACAAAGCTTGCATTTGTGCGCGAGCGCCGTGGCCCATGCCGTCTCATATGTGAATCAAGTGCTGAGCTTGTTGACACATTTGGTCATCTTTGAAACACTGTATTTCATATAAAAATCGATGTTTTATATATGAAACAAACGCGTTGCCGTGCATGCGCTCCTGCGTGCTTGTAACGATATATGCTCGAGTCAATTTTGTTCCACAGTCGTTCGACTGTCGTTTGGTGAAAAGTACATTACGGAGTATTGCATGGCGCAAAACCCGACCGGATCCTCCACCATGATAGGCAAGTCGGTTCGCCGCGTCGAAGACGATCGTCTGCTGCGCGGCAAGGGGCAATACCTCGCCGACCTGAGTCCGCAGGGCACGTTGCACGCGGTGTTTGTGCGCAGCCCCCACGCGCATGCAAATATTCTTCGTATCGAAACGAGCGCTGCTCGAGCCGCGAGCGGGGTCGTCGCGGTGTTCACCTCGGCGGACACCGCGCAAACCACCGAGCCGATTTGCGTTTCAGGCGAGGTGCACACGCCCGAGCGCCTGCAGCGCGAACTCAAGCCACTCGACCGGTTGCATCCGATCCCGCTGTTCCCGGCGGAAAAAGTCACCTACGTCGGCCACCCGGTGGCGATGATTGTCGCCGAGAGCCGTATCGCCGCCCTTGATGCGCTCGAGCTGGTCGAAGTCGAATACGACAACCTGCCTGTGGTCACCGACCCCGTCGAAGCGCTCAAGCCCGGCGCGCCTCTGGTGGAGCCGGCATGGAAGACCAATCTTGCGCTGTCAGTGGCCACGGGCAAAGGCGACCCGGACGCTGCGTTTTCCGGTGCCGCGGTGGTGGTCGAAGAGGAGTTCCGCACCCACCGCTACGTTGCCTCGCCGATGGAAACGCGCGGTATCCTCACAGTCGTTGAGCCGTTCAGCGGTGCGCTGACGGTCTGGGCGAGCACGCAAACGCCGCACGTGTTGCAGACCATTCTTGCCAGCACGCTGCGCATGCCGGTGGAGCGCATCCGCGTGGTGGCCTGCGACGTCGGCGGCGGCTTCGGGCAAAAAGGCATTCAGGCGGTGGAGGATGCGCTGGTACCCTTTGCCGCGCGTGAACTCGGCCGCCCGGTGCGCTGGGTCGAGGAGCGCGGCGAGAACCTGACTGCGGCGGCGCATGCGCGAGATCAGGTTCATCGAATTTCTATGGCCGCCGACAAGGACGGCAACATTCTTGCCGTGCGCGATGACGTGGTTGTCAATTTTGGCGCCTATAACGTGATCGGCCTGGTGGTGCCTTACAACACCTTGTCGCACCTGCTGGGCGCCTACCACGTGCCCAATGCGCATATCTCGGTGCGCGCGGCGCTGACCAACACCTGTTTCACCACGCCTTATCGCGGCGCGGGCCGGCCCGAGGCGGTGTTTGCGATGGAGCGCATCATCGACCGGCTGGCGGCGAAGCTCGGCATGGACCCGGCCGATGTGCGCGCGCGCAACCTTGTAAAGGCCGAGGCGATGCCCTACGACACCGGGCTGTTGTATCGCGACGGCAATCCGCAGGTCTATGACTCCGGCAATTTCCCCGAGCTGCTGAAACGCGCGCGTACGATGGTCAGGCTCGATGAGATCCGCGCGGCGCAAAAATCAGCAACGCCCGGTGGCAAACTGCTCGGCGTCGGCTTTGCTCTGTATGTGGAGGGCTCGGGCATGGGGCCCTTTGAAGGCGCCGTGGTGCGCGTGCTTCCCTCGGGGCGGGTGCAGGTGGCGACCGGCGCCTGCAGCCAGGGCCAGGGACATCGCACCGTGTACGCGCAGATCACCGCTGACGCGCTGGGCGTGCCCTTTGAATCGGTTGATGTGGTCGGCGGCGACACCGCGACCATCGCCTACGGCATAGGTACCATCGCCAGCCGCAGCACCGTAACCGCCGGCAACGCCATCCACAAGGCTGCGCTCAAGGTAAAAGACCGCACCCTCGAAATCGCCTCCGGCTTGATGGAGACGGCGGTGCCCGACCTGGAAATTGTCGGCGGACAGATCCGCACCAAGGGCATACCCGAGCGCGCCATGTCGATCGCCCAGGTGTCGCAGGCGGCGGCCAAGATGGTGTTGAAGCAGGGGGCGCCCGGCGATGGCCTGCTCGCCGACACGGCGTATTTTGTGCCGCCAACGGTGACCTATTCGAGCGCAGCGCACGCCGTGGTAGTCAGCATCGACCCGGCCACTGGTGTGGTGACGCTGGAGCGCTACATCGTTGTGCACGACTGCGGCCGCGTCGTCAATCCGCTGCTTGCCGATGCCCAGGTGGTCGGCGGCATCATGCAGGGCATAGGCGGCATCCTGCGAGAAGAAATGATTTACGACGATGCAGGCCAGCCGCTCACCGGCAGCTTCATGGACTACGCCATGCCCATCGCTTCGGACATGCCGCCCATTGAGCTCGACCATATCGAGAGCCTGTCGACGCGCAACCCGCTGGGGGTCAAGGGCCTGGGTGAGGGTGGGGCGATCGGCCCCCCCGCAGCCATCGCCAATGCGGTCGAAGATGCGCTCAGGCCATTTGGCATTGTCATTCGACGCGGACCGCTCAGCTCTGCGCGTGTTCACCGCTTGCTCCAAGAAGCGCGGCAAACCTAATCTTGCAGTCCAACCAGGGAGTCATCGTGAAAAAAATCGCATGTTCCGTAGTCGCCGTATTCAGTCTGCTGGCCTTGAGCATGGGACCTGCCGCCGCGCAGCAGTGGCCGTCAAAGCCGGTCAAGATCATCGTGTCCTATCCGGCCGGCGGTCCGGTCGACATTCTGGGCCGCAACCTGGCCACCGGGCTGCAGCAGTTGTGGAACGGCACGCCCGTGGTGGTCGAGAACAAGCCCGGTGCCAATGCCATCATTGGAACCGATTACGTCGCCAAGCAGCCCGCCGACGGCTATACGCTGCTGTTCGCAAATGACCCGTCGCTTTCGTCGAACCAGTACCTCTACAACAAACTGCCCTACGACCCGGTCAAAGACCTCGTCCCGGTGGTCAACGTGGCGAGTACGACGCTGATCCTGGTGACCAACGCCTCGGTGCCGGCCAAGAACCTTGCCGAATTGATTGCACTGGCCAAGCAAAAACCCGGCGTGCTTTCCTACGGCAGCTTTGGACCTGGCAGCGTGGTGCACCTGGACATGGAAGCCTTTGCCTCGGCTGTAGGCATCAAGTTGCTGCACGTGCCGTTCAAGGGCACGGCGGATGTGATGCAGGCGCTTGCCGGCGGGCAGATCGACATGGCCTTCGCCGCCATCGGACCCGCGGTACCGCAGATCAAGGCCGGCAAGATGCGCGGCCTCGGCGTGGCAAGCCTGCAGCGCCAGCCGCTGGTGCCCGATGTGCCGACGTTCAGCGAAGCGGGTGTGCCGAATTTCGAGGCGCGTTCGTGGTTCGGCATTGCGGCTCCGACGGGAACGCCGCGTCCCATCATCGATCGCATCGCCGCCGACGTGTTGCGCGTCGTTCAGGCGCCCGATTACCGCAAGCGCGTGGTGCTCGATCTCGGCCTGGATCCCTTCGAAATGGGGCCGGACCAGTTTGCCGCCTTTCTCGTCAAGGATCGCGCCAAGTACGAGCAGCGCATCAAGAACGCCAACGTCAAACTCGACTGAGTAATTCGCGAAGACGGATTCGCCTCAGACAGATGTCTTGTCAGGCTGTGTATCCATCGTAGGCATGGGCTGGAAAGCGCCGCCTGGCGCGGGTTTCCAGCCTATTGTCAGGTTTCAGGTGACTTTGGGGTACTCGCAGACTTCAACCAGATTGCCGTCCGGATCGCGTAAATAGATCGAGCGCATGGCGCCCAGCGCGCCGCGCCGCGACACAGGACCGGTGTCAATAGCAATACCCTCGGTTTTCAGGTGGGCGATAACGTCATCGAGAGGCACGTCGGCGACGAGGCAGAAGTCGCCGGCGCCAAGCGTGGGCACGCGCGCCTTGGTCGGCGTTTCGGTGGCGGCGTCCTGCAGGTTGATTTTTTGCTGCCCGAACAGCAAGGCGTGGCGCGGCTGACCTTCGGGGCCGCGGAAAAATTCCCGTTGCATGCCAAGAGCGCGCTCGAAAAAGCGCGTGGTCTCTTCGATGTCCTTTACGGTCAGGACGAGGTGGTCGACTCCGCCGATTAGGCTCATGTGATTAGGGTCTTGCCGCCGGCGCAACCGCCACGCCATCAATCTTGTGGCGTTCGAGTGCCGCGGCGACAAAGCCCGAGGCCTTCATATCTTCGACAAAGGCGCGCATGTACTTGATGCCCTCATCGCGGCCTTTGGAGGTGCCCATGGCCTGGTTGATTTCCATGAAGCGGCCGTCGAGCATGCGCAGGCCCGGAATACGCTTCATGTCCTTTTCGAGTTGCTGCTTCACCCCCGCGGCGACGTCGAGTTTTTTGTCTATGAACATGTCGATGACGCCACCGGAGGTGACAGTGCGCTCGAGGGAGGCTTGCTTGATCTCGCGCGTCAGGAACAGGTCGTAGGCGCTTTTTGCGGCGACCGCGATACGGGTGCCGGCCTTGTCAACCTCGGCATTCACCTTGATCGGCGAGTCGTTGCGCACGACGTAAGTACCCTCGATGACGACGTAGGCCGCGGTGTAGTCGGTGTCAACACCGCGGGCCGGGTCGATTGCGAAAAAGGCGATGTCGGCCTGCTTGTTTTTGATCGCCTCAACCGACTTGTTGGCGGCGTCAAAGGGCAGCAGCTGAACTTCGACGCCCAGGCGCTTGGCGAGCTCTCGCGCGAGGTCCACCGATACGCCCGCAACTTCGTCACTGGCGGCATCGCGCCGTGCCAGCACGGCGTTGCCGTAGTTGATGGCGGCGCGCAGTTTGCCGGTGGGCGCGAGCTGGGAAACGGCGGTGGCGGAGGGGGCGGGCGTGGTCGGTGTCATTGAGCAGGCAGTCAAAAAAGAGATTGAAATGAGGGCGGCGGCAAGCTTGTGCATGTGAATCCTCCCGTGCGGTGTTGTCGTTATCTTCGCGTGGCGACGCAGTCCATTCGCAACGCTGTCAGAAGCCTGAGTTTAGCAGAGCGCACACGACGCATTTTGGCGGGGCCGATTCTTGTTCGCGTTGCGGCGAGGCAGCGTTCCCGCGCTTCAGGGGAGTGGCATGCTGTGCCACCAGATGCGGCAGACCCGGCACAGACCATCGGTGTCGAAGTCGGCGACCAGAACGCCGTCAAGCACGAGCCGCGGCAGCGGGTCGCCCGGCTTTCGCGCCGGCAGGGTGGTGCCGGTGGAAGCGGCCCAGATCTTGAACAAGTCTTCGGATGCGACCTGGTAAGTCACATGCCATTGCGCGATTCCGTCACCGAGGATGTCGTAGTCCAGGGTAATGTCCTCCTGCAGCTTGATGCGTTGCCAGTAGGCGGCGAGTTGCGCGTGGCCGCGCTGCACGGCGAAGGGGGTGTTGTGATATTCGCCTTCGGCGGCAAACAGACGGCAAAAGCGCTCCGGGTCACGGCCTTCCCAGGCTTCTTTGTAGCCCTGCATGAATTGCTCGATGTTCACGGCGATGTCCTTGTTGTTCCTTGTCCGGCATGGTCGTCTTAGCGCGCGCCTTTCGTCAACCGGCCCGCGGCGGCGCGAGCCGCATGGACAGTGTCAATGCCGCTGAAGCGGAGAAACGAGAAATGCCGTGAATTAGGCTGTTTTAGCGCTGCAAAAGCGCTCTTTTGACAGCGTATTCCGGTAAAATGCGCCCCTTCGCGCGATTCATGTCGCGCCAAAATTCCCTCTTATTGGAAACACCTTGATCGTCACCTCAGGCATCACCATTCAGTTCGGCGCCAAGCCGCTGTTCGAAGGCGTCACCGTCAAGTTCGGCGACGGCAACCGCTACGGGCTTATCGGCGCCAACGGTTGCGGCAAGTCCACCTTCATGAAAATCCTTGGCGGCGATCTCGAGCAAAGCGCCGGCAGTGTGGCGATCGACCGTAACGAGCGCCTCGGAAAACTGCGCCAGGATCAGTTCGCCTATGAGGACACGCGCGTGCTCGACGTGGTGTTGATGGGCCACGACCAGATGTGGGCGGCGATGAGCGAGCGAGACTCGATTTACGCCAACACCGAGGCGAGTGACGAAGACTACATGCACGCGGCTGAGCTTGAAGCCAAGTACGCCGAGTTCGGCGGCTACACAGCCGAGGCGCGCGCCGGCGAACTGCTGATGGGCGTTGGCATCCCGATTGAGCAGCACGCGGGACCGATGAGTGCGGTGGCGCCGGGCTGGAAGCTGCGCGTGCTGCTGGCGCAGGTGCTCTTTGCCGATCCGGACATCATGTTGCTCGATGAGCCGACCAACAACCTGGACATCAACTCGATCCGCTGGCTGGAGGACATCCTCAACCAGCGCAACTCGACCATGGTGATCATTTCGCACGACCGCCACTTTCTGAACAGTGTCTGCACCCATGTCGCCGACCTTGATTACGGCGAGCTGCGCGTGTACCCGGGCAATTATGATGAATACATGCTCGCCTCGACCACGGTGCGCTCGCAGCAACTCGCGGCCAACACCAAGGCGAAAGAGAAGGTCGCAGAACTGCAGGACTTCGTGCGGCGTTTTTCCGCCAACAAGTCGAAGGCGCGCCAGGCCACCTCGCGCGCTCGCCAGATCGAAAAAATCAAGATTGAGGACGTCAAGCCCTCGAGCCGGCAGTATCCCTTTATCCGATTTGACTACGATGAAAAGGACAAGCTGCACCGGCTTGCTGTCGAGGTGACGGATTTGTCCAAGGCCTACGACAAGCCGCTGTTCAAGAACCTCAACCTGGCCTTTGAGGCGGGCGAGAAGGTCGCGATCATCGGCCCCAACGGTATCGGCAAAACGAGCCTGCTGCGCTGCCTGCTGGCAGACGCGCCCGGTGGCCTCAAGTCCGACTACGGTACGGTGAAGTGGGCGGAAAAGGCGCGTATCGGCTATTGCTCGCAGG
>CAITSH010000363.1 GCA_903895005.1 uncultured Pseudomonadota bacterium | reverse complement strand
GTCTCGGGCATTGCTTTTACGCCTCGGACGGCGCATCGGCGATCGAGATCGCGTTGAAAATGAGTTTTCACTATTGGCGCAATTGCGGGCAGCCGGGCAAGACCGGTTTTGTGACCCTCGCCAACAGTTACCATGGCGAAACGCTCGGCGCGCTTTCGGTCACCGACGTGGCGCTGTTTCGCGACACGTACGCGCCGCTGCTTCGCGCCAGCACGCAGGTGCCGTCCCCCGATTGGCGCGGCGCAAAACCGGGGGAAACGCCGCGCGACGTCGCTATTCGTTGTGCCGCGGCGCTCGAAACCCACCTTGAGCAACATGCCGCCACCACCGCCGCATTGATCGTCGAGCCGCTGGTGCAGTGCGCCGGTGGCATGGCGATGTATGACGCCGAGTACCTGCGACGTGCGCGCGCGCTGTGCGACCGCTACGGTGTGCACCTCATCGCAGACGAGATTGCCGTCGGTTTTGGCCGCACCGGCACGCTGTTCGCCTGCGAGCAGGCCGGCATCAGCCCGGATTTCCTTTGCCTGTCGAAGGGCTTGACCGGTGGCTACCTGCCCTTGTCGGTGGTGCTGACCACCGACACCGTGTACGCGGCGTTTTACGACGACGACACGGCGCGCGGTTTCTTGCATTCGCATTCTTATACCGGCAATGCGCTGGCCTGTCGCGCAGCGCTGGCGGTGTTGCAGATCCTGCACGATGAGGATGTGATCGCGCGAAATCGCAGCCGTGCCGCCGTGCTCAACACGCAGCTTGCGTTTCTTGCGCGGCATCCGCGCGTCGCGCATTTTCGCAACAGCGGCATGATCTGGGCATTTGACGTGCCGGATGCAGCACCGGGATTTGCGCGGGATTTTTCGCGTCGTGCCATCGAACTTGGCGTGCTGCTACGCCCCCTGGGCAATACCGTGTACTGGATGCCGCCTTATGCGATCACAGGGGCTGACGGCGATTTGCTCGCCAAGGCGCTGGCAACGCTGCTGCAGGACTGAGGATTACGCAGGCGGGCTGCCCTGCTGCCCCGGGATATAGATGGCTGGAAACCCGCGCCAGATAAGGGTTTCCAGCCATCAGCTTGAACTCTAGCGGTGGCTACAGCCTAAAGATCGGAGCTTACAAATTACCCTTGGGTGTGGGTACGCCTTTGGGCAGCAACACCCACATCTGACCTTGCTGGCGCATGCGCCCGGCAAGGTTGCCTGCCTCGGCGCCAAAGCCCCAGAAAAAGTCGGCCCGCACGGCGCCGCGTATCGCCCCGCCGGTGTCCTGCGCCATCATCAGTCGCGCCAGCGGCGCCGTGCTGTTGGGTTGCGTGGTTGACAGGAATACCGGCGCACCGAGCGGAATGGCGCGCGGATCGACGGCGATGCTGCGTCCGTTGGTCAGGGGGACGCCGAGCGCACCGAGCGGTCCGTCCGAAGAAAACCCCCCGCCGCCGGGTTTTGCCGGCAACTCGCGAAAGAACACGTAGCTCGCATTATGGTTGAGCGCTTCATCGAGCTTGGCCGGATTGGCGCGTCCCCACGCCTTGATGCCTTGCATCGAGGCCTGCTCGAGTTTCATTTCGCCCTTGTCGATGAGATAACGCCCGACCGACTGGTATGGATGGCCGTTCTGGTCCGCATAGCCGACGCGCATCATTTCGCCGTTGTCGAACTGGATGCGCCCGGAGCCCTGGATCTGCAGGAAAAACAGCTCGACCGGGTCGTTGACCCAGGCGATTTCCCTGCCCGCAATCGGCGCGACACCGCGCTCGATTTCGCTGCGCGACCAGTAGGGCACCACGCGCTGGCCCTCGACGCGTCCGCGCAGGCGCATGTTTTTCAGGTCCGGGTTGATCGCCGATAGGTCTATGGTCAGCAGGTCGGGCGGGGGCGCGTACAGCGCATACACATACGGAGGGCGCTTGAGCCGGCTGCCGCGCAACAGCGGTTCGTAGTAGCCGGTGACCATGCCCTGCGTCGAGCCGTCCGGGTTGGCGACACGGTAGGGCGTGAAGTGGCGTTCAAAGAACGCGCGCACCAGCGCGTCTGTGGGCGCAGCGTCTGGTGCGGCATCGGTGGGCACCAGTGCGGCAGCCAGTGCGCAGGGCTCCTGCCACCCGGGGCGTGTGCGCAGGACCTGGCAACTGGCGCGAAACGCCCCCCACGCCTCATTGAGCTTGTCCTCGCGCCAGCCACTGATCGCATCAAAGCCCACCGCCTCCAGTGATTCGACCCGGGGTTTTTCCGGCGGGGGCGCGGGGCAGGCGGCGCACACCGGGCAGGCTACTGGCTGCGGGCAGGCCAGGGTATTGCCGGCAACCGGCAATGCAGCAACGGGTGGGGAGGAGGGAGGCTGGGTCGCGCACCCGCTCAGCACCAGGGCGCAGGTGAATGTAAAGGCAAGGCTAAGTGTCGATGCTGCGTGCGTCGCCAAGCGAGACGCCGTCGCAGCGCGGGGTGGTGCAAGCTGTTTTTTCAAGCGTGGCTTTCCTGGGCTATGATGCGCGCCGTCGCCAACGAGATGCAGGCGCGACGACGACAGACGACGGCAAAACACGACGGCGGGCAGACGACAACAATGTGGATCTTATTCCTGGAAGCGGCAGTGGCGCTGTGCATCGCCATATTCATCGTCTGGTGGACCTGGCCGAAGAATTCGGATCGCGACAAGCAATGATGCAGACTTGCCCGCTGCCGCGCAAATCCAGACGGCTCAGTGCAGCACCCGCAGTACCGAAAATGTGAATTTCGGGATGATGACACTCTGTTCCGTGTCGCCGGCGCCGACCATGTCGTATTTCCCATGCATCGAGCCCGTCGGTGTCGTGAACGCCGTCCCGCTCGTGTACTGGAACTGTCCCCCGGGCGGAATCAGGGGCTGCAATCCGAGCACGCCCAGACCCTGCACATACCGCACCTGGTTGTTTTCGTCGGTGATCGTCCAATGACGCCGCATGAGTTGCGCCGGCGCGGAGCCGTTGTTGCGGATGGTGATGGTGTAGGAAAACACATAGCGCGGGATGGCCTCGTCCGATTGCTCGGCGATGTACTGGGTTTCCGCCGAAACGCTGATTTCAAATTTTTTGGTCGAAGACATCGCGCTATTTGATATGAATCGGCCCGCCATGACAAGCCGAAGTCACCGGCGGATGCAATCGATTCGCGGGGTAATGGCGCAAGAGGCCGTTTCGCGGGGGGGCAACGGCGCGCGCCCCGACTGTTTGCGGTTAAAATCACACCTATGTCGCGCACCTACCGCATTGCTCCCAGCCTGCTCTCCGCGGACTTCGCGCGCCTTGGCGAAGAAGTCAGGAACGTCGTAGCGGCCGGCGCCGACCTGATTCATTTTGACGTGATGGACAACCATTACGTCCCCAACCTCACCATCGGTCCGCTGGTCTGCGAGGCATTGCGCCCGCACACGACGGCGCCGATCGACGTTCACCTGATGGTCAAGCCGGTCGATCGCATCGTTCCGGACTTTGCCAAGGCCGGTGCCAACATCATCAGCTTTCATCCGGAGGCGAGCGAGCATATCGACCGTACCATCGGGCTGATTCGCGATTCGGGTTGCAAGGTCGGGCTGGTGTTCAACCCGGCCACGCCGCTGTCCTACCTCGACCACACGCTGCACCTCCTTGACCTGGTGCTGATCATGTCCGTCAACCCGGGTTTTGGCGGGCAGAAGTTCATTCCCGGCGCGCTCGACAAGATCAAGGCGGTGCGCGCCCGCATCGACCAGCAGGTAAATGCCGGCGGGCGCGACATCATGCTCGAGGTCGATGGCGGTATTAAAACCGACAACATCGCCGCCGCCGCCCGCGCCGGCGCCGACACCTTTGTCGCCGGCTCCGCGATTTTTGGCGCCGGCGACTACAAGGCCACCATCGCAAAAATGCGCGCGGAACTTGCGGCGGTCTGATTCGTGGCCGGCGCGCCCGCCGTCCCGGCGGTTATTCCCCCTGATGTTCGGAGTCCTTCCGTGCGTCCGGCGGCTTCGGTGAGTCCGGTGAATCCGATCAAGGCGGTGCTGTTCGATCTGGACGGCACGCTGCTTGACACCGCCCCCGACCTGGCCGCAGCCGCCAACGCAATGCTCGCCGAACTGGGGCGCCCGGGTGTCTCGACGAATGAGGTGATGCGCTATATCGGCAAGGGTATCCCGCGACTGATCGAACGCCTTCTTACCGGCAGCCTGGATGCGAAGGCGGATGTCTCGCAGCTTGCCGCCGCGCGCGCCGTGTTCGAGCGGCACTACACCCTTGCCAACGGCAGCGCCGCCACAATGTATCCGGGCGTGCGCGACGGCCTGCGCGCGTTTCGTGAGTGCGGCCTGCCCCTCGCGTGTGTCACCAACAAGAACGGGGCCTTCACCTATGACCTCCTTGCGCGCACCGGCCTTGCAGCTTATTTCGATCTCGTTGTCCCGGGCGATATCCTGCCGCGCAAAAAACCCGACCCGATGCAGCTGTTGCATGCCTGCCAGCAGTTTGGCGTGGCGCCGGCGGCGACGCTGATGATAGGGGACTCGATGAACGACGCGCAGGCGGCGCGCGCCGCCGGCTGCCAGATCTGGTGCGTGCCTTACGGCTACAACGAGGGACATGCGCCGGAGACGCTCGATTGCGACCGTCTGGTGGCATCGCTTGAAGAGGCGGCCGGCCTTGTTGCCGCCGCCATGAGGAACGTTTCATGACCGCCGTACTCAAGCGAATCGCGGCCATCGTCGGCCCGCAGGGCCTGGTCGCGCCGGATGAGACGGCGGCCTTCGCAACCGATTGGCGCAAGCGCTACTTCGGCAGGGCGCTCGCCGTGGCGAGGCCCGCGTCGACGGCCGAGGTGGCGGCTCTGATGCGGCTGGCCGCGGACGAGCGTATCGCCGTCGTGCCGCAGGGCGGGAACACCGGACTTGTCGGCGGGGCCACGCCGGACGGCTCGGGCGGTCAGCTCATCATCAACCTGTCGCGCATGAACCGGGTGCGCGCCATCGATGCGCTCAACAACACCATGACCTTGGAAGCGGGCTGCACGCTGGCCGCCGCGCAGCAGGCGGCGCAGGGCGCGAACCGGCTGTTCCCGCTGAGCCTTGCCTCCGAGGGGAGTTGCGAGGTCGGCGGCAATCTCTCGACCAATGCCGGCGGGACCGGGGTGCTGCGTTATGGCAACACGCGCGAACTGACGCTGGGTCTCGAGGTTGTGCTGGCAGGCGGCGAAGTGTGGGACGGCCTGCGCGGCCTGCGCAAGGACAACACCGGTTACGACCTCAAGCACCTGTTTATCGGCGCCGAGGGCACGCTTGGCATCATCACCGCGGCCGTGTTCAAGCTCTTTCCGGTGCCCCAGGGCCAGGCGACGGCGATCGTCGCGGTGGATTCGCCCGACAAGGCGCTTGAGCTTTTGGCGTACGCGCAGGCGCGCCTTGCAGAGCGGCTGGTGGGTTTTGAGCTTTTTTCCAGCCTGTGCCTTGAACTGGTGCTCAAGCACTACGCCGCCTGCCGCGCGCCCCTCGCTGAATCGCATCCGCACTATGTGTTGATCGAGATCACCGACAGCCGCGACGCAGAAGCCGCGCGTGAATTGATGGAGGACATGCTGGGCGGTGCGCTTGAGCGCGGACTGATCCGTGATGCTGCACTGGCCGCTAGCGGCGCGCAGTCGCGCGCGTTCTGGGCGTTGCGCGAAAATGTTTCCGAAGCCCAGGCCCATGAGGGCAAGAACATCAAGCATGACGTGTCCTTGCCGGTGTCGCGCGTGGCCGAGTTCATCCGTGTCACCGATGCGGCCATCGCCAGGGCGTTTCCCGGCGTGCGCATGGTCTGCTTCGGGCACCTCGGGGACGGCAACCTGCATTACAACGTGTCGCCGCCGGTGGGTGTCGATCACGAGGCTTTCATGGCCAACCTGACGGCGATCAACCTGATCGTGCATGACAGCGTGGCGCGGTTTGCCGGCTCGATCAGCGCCGAGCACGGTATCGGGCAGAGCAAGCGCGACGAGCTGACGCGTTACAAGACCAAGCTCGAGCTGGACATGATGCGCAGCATCAAGGCCGCGCTTGATCCGCAGGGCATCATGAATCCGGGCAAGGTGTTGTGACAGGCGCCGGCCCCGGTCCCGTGTTGACGAAGGCCGCAGGGGCCATGCTATAGTTGCCTCCGAATTAAGCAGCGTCGCCACATTGCTACATCTCCAATCTCCAGGGGGCGTTGCGATGGCGCAAACAAGAAAGCAAACGGGTCGTGATCTGCATTCGCACTGAAAACTGGGCAATGAGCTGGGAAAGCTGGCGTCGCTGGCGTTCCTGAGCATTTGCACGCGCCGGGCAGGGTTGATATGGCGCACCAAGGCAGTTTTCAAAGTGTGGTTTGCAGGAGTGGTTCATGACCGAAGCTGAATTCAAGCGGCTCGCCGCCGAAGGCTATAACCGGGTTCCCCTGGTTCTGGAAACCTTCGCCGATCTCGACACCCCCCTTTCGATTTATCTCAAGCTCGCCAACCGGGCCGATACCTATCTGCTCGAATCGGTGGTCGGCGGCGAGCGTTTCGGGCGTTATTCCTTTGTCGGTCTTGCGGCACCGGTGCGCATTGTCGCGCGCGGCCGCCAGGTGACGGTACTTCGCGGCGACGATGTCATCGAATCGGCCAGCGGCGACCCGCTTGCCTTTGTGCGCGAATTCCTCAAGCGCACCAAGGCCGCGCCGCTGCCCGGCCTGCCGCGTTTTTGTGGCGGACTCGTGGGGTATTTCGGCTACGACGCGGTGCGATGGATAGAAGGGCGCCTGTCCGGCGGCTGGCTCAAGCCCGATACGCTGGGTTGTCCCGACCTTCTTCTTTTGCTCTCCGAAGAAATCGCCGTGGTCGACAACCTCACCGGCAAGCTGCACCTGGTGGTGTTTGCCGACCCGGCCAAGGCCGGCGCGTATCAGGATGCGCAGCACCGCCTGCGCGAGTTGCTCGGCGCGCTGCGTCTGCCCTTGCCGTTGCCGCAGGATGCGGTGCACGAACTGCCCGAGCCGGTGAGTAATTTTGGTGAGGCGGGTTTTGTTGCCGCGGTGGCACGGGCCAAGGAATACATCCGCGAGGGCGACATCATGCAGGTGGTGTTGTCGCAGCGCATGAGCCGCGAATTCAAGGCATCGCCACTGGCCTTGTATCGCGCGCTGCGCACCATCAACCCGTCCCCTTACATGTTCTTTTTCAATTTCCGCGATTTCCAGGTCGTGGGTGCGTCGCCGGAAATCATGGTGAGGCTGGAGGGCGGTACCGTGACGGTGCGGCCCATCGCCGGCACGCGCCCGCGCGGCAAGGATGCCGAACGCGACGCGGCCCTCGCCACCGAGCTGCTCGCCGACCCCAAGGAGCGCGCAGAGCACGTCATGCTGCTTGACCTGGGGCGCAACGACGTCGGGCGCGTTGCCGCCACGGGCAGCGTCAAGGTGACGCAGAACATGGACATCGAGCGCTATTCGCACGTGATGCATATCGTGTCCAACGTCGAGGGTCGGCTCCGGGACGGGCTCGATGCCATCGACGTGCTGCGCGCGGCCATGCCCGCCGGGACGGTAAGCGGCGCGCCCAAGCTGCGCGCCATGCAGATCATCGACGAACTGGAGCCCGACAAGCGTGGTGTGTACGCCGGTGCGGTCGGCTACCTTGGTTTTCACGGCGACATGGATCTTGCAATCGCGATTCGCACCGCGGTGCTCAAGGACGGCCAGTTGCATGTGCAGGCCGGGGCCGGCATCGTCGCCGATTCCGATCCGGCCAGCGAATGGCAGGAAACGCAGAACAAGGCGCGTGCGCTGTTTCGTGCGGCCGAGCTCGCCGCGGGCGGCCTGTCCTCGGGCTCCCCGTCTGGCTCCGAGTCGGGGAGCAACTGACATGCTCCTGATGATAGACAACTATGATTCCTTCACCTGGAACCTGGTGCAGTACTTTGGGGAATTGGGCGCCGACGTAAAGGTCGTGCGCAATGACGAAATCACCCTGGCGGAAATTGCATCGCTCATGCCGGCGCGCATCGTCGTGTCTCCGGGCCCCTGTTCGCCGGCCGAGGCGGGCATTTCGGTGCCGCTCATTCGCGAATTTGGCGGACGCATCCCCATTCTCGGCGTCTGCCTCGGGCACCAGGCCATAGGGGCGGCCTACGGCGGGGAGGTCGTTCACGCGAGGACGCTGATGCACGGCAAGACCTCGCCGGTCGAGCACCTCGATTCGGGCGTCTTCGCCGGATTGCCCAGCCCCTTTACCGCCACGCGGTATCATTCGCTTGCGATCGCACGTTCCAGCCTGCCCGATTGCCTTGAGGTCACGGCCTGGACCGCCGACGGCGAAATCATGGGCGTGCGCCACAAGACCATGGCGGTCGAGGGCGTGCAGTTTCACCCGGAATCCATTTTGACCGAGCACGGTCACCGTTTGCTCGGCAATTTTTTGTCCGCGACCTGAGCAGCTAAAGGTCGCATCTTGAAAAATATCAACACGCAGGAGGAATACGCATGACCCCCCAGGAAGCACTGACGCGCACCATCGAACACCGCGAAATTTTCCACGACGAGATGCTCGACATCATGCGCCAGATCATGAGCGGGCAGATGTCACCGCTGATGATCGCGGCCCTGCTCATCGGCCTGCGCGTGAAAAAGGAAACCATCGGCGAGATCGCCGCGGCTGCGCAGGTGATGCGCGAACTGGCGACCAAGGTTGAGGTGCAGGATCCGTCAAACCTCGTCGATGTGGTTGGCACCGGCGGTGATTCGGCCAGTACCTTCAACATCTCCACGGCGTCGACCTTCGTCTGCGCCGCCGCCGGTGCGCGCGTGGCCAAGCACGGCAACCGCGCGGTGTCCTCCAAGTCGGGCAGCGCTGATGTGCTCGAGGCATTGGGTGCGAATATCGGCCTGACGGCCGGGCAGGTGGGCGAGTGCATCGACACCGTGGGGGTGGGTTTCATGTTCGCCCCCAACCACCACAGCGCCATGAAGCACGCCGCCGCGGTGCGCCGCGAACTGGGCGTGCGCACGATTTTCAATATCCTGGGTCCGCTCACCAATCCTGCCGGTGCGCCGACGCAATTGATGGGCGTTTTTCATGCCGACCTTGTCGGCATCCTGATCCGCGTCATGCAGCGCCTTGGCAACCGGCACGCCATGACGGTATACGGCGTTGAAGGCCTGGACGAGATTTCGATCAGCGGCCAGACCATGGTCGGCGAACTCAAGGACGGACGCGTCACCGAGTACAACGTGCATCCTGAGCAGTTCGGCCTGCCGGTGCACGACGCGCGCGCGCTCAAGGTTAGTAACGTGGAAGAGTCGCGTGCCATGATCATCGGGGCGCTTGAGAACAAGGTGGGCGCGGCGCGCGACATCGTCGCGCTCAACGCCGGCGCGGCGATTTACGTCGCCGACAAGGCGGCGACCATCCAGGAGGGTGTGGACAAGGCGCTGGAGGTCATCGCCAGCGGTGCTGCGCGTGACAAGCTGGCCAAATTTATCGAGTGTACGAATCGATTCAAATAACCGTCACGCCGCGCTACCGTCTGGAAAGCCGCGCCAGGCGGGCGTTTCCAGCCATCAGTCTCGGAGCTACCCTTTAAAACCATTAACCGCCAATCATTGACAATGCGCCCCCTCCCCCTTGACGGGCGAGGGCCGGGGAGAGGG
>CAITSH010000362.1 GCA_903895005.1 uncultured Pseudomonadota bacterium | reverse complement strand
CGTATCTTGTCCTGCACCAGCGGCAGGCGGCCAAAAAGTTTGCCCTTGACGCCTATCGCCTGCCCGGCCCAGCGCCACAAATCAAAGCGGTCGACATGGTGCAGTATCAGGCCGTCGCGAAACGTGAAAGCCGCCTCGATGACGTTATGCACCGGCAGCCCGGTCAGAGAAAAGGTGTAACGCGCCTCCCAGTGCGCACGACCGGAGTGGTTGCCCGCCTCGATATCAGAGAACTCGAGCTTGAGATCGCGCGCGCGCCCGCACAACATGCGCCACATGGCGCCGACCTCGGCGCCTTTCAAGAGCTGGAATACCGGATCGGAAAATGTGCACTCCGGATGGTAGCTGGCCGACATGGTCGCCGCGTCACAGCGGCGAAAGGCCTCGTAAAAGCGCTCGAGCAGCAGGGCATTGGGGTTTTTATTCATGGTGCCCTGGATGGAGTCGATAAATTAAAGATGGGAAAGCGTATGGAATTAAAAACCAAAATGACGGAGCAGCTACCCGTAGCGCCGCGTCAGCCACTCTGCCACGCACACCGGCTTGTCCGAACCTTCGCGCTCGACCGACACGGCCCAGGTGGTTTGCGCGCCCCCGGCGATATCCTCGACCGCCGCCAGCGTAAAACGCGCGCGCAACCTTGAGCCGACCGGCACCGGCGCGGTAAAGCGCGTGCGGTTGAGTCCGTAGTTCACCCCCATGCGCACCTCCTCCATGCGCATCGCAAGCGCCAGAAAATGCGGCAGCAGCGACAACGTCAGGAAACCGTGCGCGATGGTCGAGCCAAACGGCGACTCGGCCGTGGCGCGCACCGCATCAACGTGAATCCACTGGTGATCACCGGTGGCCGCTGCGAACTGGTCGATGCGCGCCTGCGACACCTCCACCCAGTCGGTCAGGGCAACCTCACTGCCGACAAGGTCTTTGAGCGATGCCAGGTTGGGGATGGTGACGGGGGGCATGGCGTATTTTCCCATGAAACCGCACAATGGCCCCCTGGGCGCCCCCATCTAGCGGAGGGCGAACCCGGGAGCATCGAGAACCACCCCCGGCCAACACGCATAACAAAGACAACAAGGAGGCTTCATGCGCGCCATCGCCCTCATTCCCGCCACGTTGCTGACGCTGGCACTGTGCGGCGGCGCCCTCGCCCAGAGCGACGCAGCCACCGTCACCTTCAAGACTCTGACACCGGAAACCGCACTCAAGGCGGCGCAGGCGGCGCTGAAGAAATGCCGCGACAGCGGCTGGCAGGCCGCCGTCGTCGTCACCGATCGCAGCGGCACCCCCATTGTCATGCTGCGCGATCGCTTTGCCGGCGCACACACACCGGAAACCGCAGCGGGCAAGGCCTGGACCACCGTGAGCTTTCGCACCTCCACCACCGACCTTGCGGCACAAACGCAGGCCGGACAGGCCGCGAGCGGCATCCGCCACCTCCCGCGCGTCGTCGCGGTGGGCGGCGGCCTGATGATAGAAGGCGGCGGGCAACTCGTGGGCGGCATCGGCGTCTCGGGTGCGCCCGGCGGCGACAATGACGATGTCTGCGCGAAGGCGGGCATCGCGGCGATTGCCGATACACTGGAATTCTGACCGGGCCGGCAGTCATCGGTCGCAGGTCGCAGGTGATGCGTCACCCATAGCCGTTAAGCACATCACGTTACAACCATGGCCTTACAAACATTAACGCAGTAACGCACCACAAAATCAGGAAATGCCCCTCGTGAACCAAGCCGCAAAACTATTCCTGCTCACCGGCAGTCTGGCGATGATGATCGCCGTGGGGCTGGGCGCATTCGGCGCGCACGGGCTCAAGGACAGGCTTTCACCCGAGCTGCTCGCGGTCTATCGCACCGGCGTCGAGTACCACGTCTATCACGCGCTCGGGCTGCTTGCGGTCGGCATGATCGCCGCACACCTGCCCGAGTCCGACCTGGTCAAATGGTCCGGTGGCCTGATGGCCGCGGGCATCTTGCTCTTCTCAGGCAGCCTGTACTTGCTGGCACTCACCGGCACGCGCTGGCTGGGCGCGATTACGCCGGTAGGCGGTGCCGCCTGGATCGTCGCCTGGGCGTTGCTGGCCGCGGCCATCCTGCGGACCGCCTGAGTTTGCCAACGGGACCGCACACCGCAAAGGCCTTACGCGCATCGCAGAACCGCGCGCTGCTTGCCGGGGTCTGCAGCCTGGTTACCGCCATGGGCATAGGGCGTTTTGCCTATACGCCCCTGCTACCGACGATGCAGCGCGCCCTTGGCTTTGGCAACGAACTCGCCGGGCTTATCGCCTCGTCCAACTATCTTGGCTATTTTCTTGGCGCCGTTGCCGCCACCTTCATCCCCGCGCATCTGGACAGGCGGTTGCTGTTGCGCGCCTGCCTTGTCACAAGCGTGGCCAGCACCGCCGCAATGGGGTGGGGCGACAGCTCCGCGGCGTGGCTCGTACTGCGATTTATCGGCGGCATCGCCAGCGCGGGCGTGTTCATCATCGCCGGCACGCTGGTTACGCAACACATGCAGGCCACCGGCCATGAGGCGCGCATGGGCGTGCACTTTGCAGGCGTCGGTCTCGGCATTTCGATCTCCGGCCTGCTGCTCGCGCAGACCGTGGATTCAATCGGCTGGCGCGGCGGCTGGATGGTACTCGCCGCGCTCGCGCTCGCGCTGTTGCCGCTATGCTGGGTGATCCCCAAGGCACCGTCGCACAAGGCGCCGCCGACCACTGGCGGATCAACCGGCGCGCACACCGCCCCGCCCGGTGTCGGGGCCTTCCCGATGAACCTGCTGGTGCTGGCGTATTTTTGCGAGGGCCTGGGCTACATCGTCAGCGGCACGTTTCTTGTCGCCATCCTGAAAAACACGCCGGGATTGTCGGGTTTTGGCGAGTACGCCTGGGTTGCCGTCGGACTCGCCGCCGCGCCCTCGGCGCTGCTCTGGAGCGCGGTGATGAAAAAAACCGGGCCGCTCAAGGCGCTCATCGCCGCCCACCTCATCCAGGCCGCGGGCATCGTGCTGCCCGTGCTCTCGGACAGCCTCGCCGCGGCCTTGCTTGCCGCCGTCAGCTTTGGCGGTACCTTTGTCGGCATCACGCTGCTCGCCTTCAACCTCGCCGCGCGCTCCGACCCGGCGAGAAGCGGGCGCCTGATCGGCCTGCTCACCACGGCCTTCGGCCTCGGACAAATCATCGGCCCGGTTGCCGCGGGCTACATCGCAGGTGACGGCCGCGGCTTTGATGTTCCCCTGATCGCCGCAGGGGCAACCGTGGCACTCGGTGCCGTATTGCTGCTGGCCGGAGCCATGCGCAAGGCATGATGCCCTGAGGCCTGGAAACCCGCTCTGGGCGCGGGTTTCCAGACGATACGCCTTTGAAAAGGCGACTCAGAAAAAGCAAATCCGTCAACTGCCTTCCTGACAACCGCACCAATAGCGAAGAACCTTGATAGCTCGGTGCCCTTGCGCACAGACGTCTGCGGCGAATGAGCGGACATTAAGGAAACTTGGGCGGGTGCGCGCGCGGCGCATGGCATCCCCTTCCGGAACGCAACCGCTGCGCCTTCAAGAACACGGTTCAACCCTCCAATGCCGGATCCGACCAGAGCCGCGAGCATGACCAGCGTATCCGATGCGGCCGCCGATTCCGCCGCAGATAAAAGCAGGCAGGGGCGACCTTCGCAGCCGGGCAGCTTCGTCAGCGCGCGCGATATCCTCGCCGCACGTATTCTCATCGTCGACGATATGCCAGCCAATGTGCTGCTGCTCGAACGCATGTTGCGCGGCGCCGGCTATAGCGCCGTCACATCGACCCCCGTTCCCCAGAAAGTGGGCGACCTGCACCGCACCAACCATTACGACCTGATACTGCTCGACATCAAGATGCCCGGGATGAACGGGTTTGAGGTATTGCAACGCTTGAAGCGTGACGGGGAAGAAGACTGCCCGCCCGTGCTGGTGATCACCGCAGATCCGGGCCACAAGGATCGCGCCATGCAGGCCGGAGCAAAGGACTTCATCAGCAAGCCCTTCGAACTCATCGAAGTGCTCACGCGCGTCCACAACCTGCTCGAGGTGCGGCTGCTGCAAAAGGAAATTGCCGATCACCGCGAAGACAACCCGGCGCTGTCGAGCGTCATCCAGCGCAACATTCGCAAGGTGATCGAAGTCCGCCTGAAGGCGGCGAGGAGCCAGGGCCCGCAGGAGCGCATCGCCAACGCCATGACCTCCTTTTCCGGCAGCATGGGCTTCTTTTACCTGCATCTGGCCTGGTTCGGTGCATGGATAGTGATCAATACCGGGCACACTGGCCTGCCGGCTTTCGATCCCTTCCCCTACGGACTGCTGACCATGGTCGTTTCCCTCGAGGCGATCTTTCTTGCGACTTTTGTGCTGATAAGCCAGAACCTGTTGAGCAAGGAGGCGGCGCGCCTGACCGACCTGGGACTGCAGACCGGCCTGCTCACCGAGCATGAGCTGACGCGGGTGTTACAGATGCTGCGCGCGATCCAGGACAAGATCGGCATTCGCAACGATGAAGACATCAATCTTGCCGACGCAGACCTTGAAATGGAAACGAGGCTTGAGGATGTGCTGTCCGAAATCGAGCGACTCACGCAGCGCGCGGAACACAAGCCCAAACGCGACGGACGCTAAACCCGGACCGACGCCCCGCCGCGCATCGACTGGAAACGGCCGACTGGCGCGGCTTTCCGGGCATCACCCCTTGCGTCTATCAGGGCAGCAGCCGCTCGTCCGTCGGCGCGATTTCTGTGACCAGGTCCTTGATGAGCGCTTTCTTGCGCAGCGGCGCCACATGCATGTCGCCGGACTTGAGCCGCGCCGTGCACGCATACACCACCGCGCCATCGAGTTCCATCATGCATTCCTTGCAGGCGTTGGCGTTGATGCACGAATAGCGTATTGCCAGTGACGGGTCACCGTTGGCGCGTATCCAGCGCAGGCCGTCAAGCAATGATTGACCGGAATCGAAGGGCACCTCGAACACTTCGACGCGCTCTTGCGCGCCGGGCGATGCGCGCCGGATGTGCAGGCGGGCCGTGAATTCGGGCTTCATGCCGTCACCTCCGCGGCCGATGCACCGACACGCGTGCTGCTCAGCGACAAGGCGCCTCCCGACAGGGCAAACACCTGGTTCAGTTCCCACTCAGGAAGCGGTTCGGGGAAATCTTCGCGCTGGTGCGCGCCGCGGCTTTCCTTGCGCGCAATCGCGGCAAGCACCACCGTGCGCGCGACCAGCAGCATGTTACGCAGGTCCAGCCAGTCGATGAGCACCATGTCGTAGGCGCCGCCGGCGTCGCTGCGCGCAGGCGCCACAGTACCAACCTCAGCGCCCATCGCATCGATGCGCGCCAATGCCTCGCGCAAGCGCGCTTCGGTACGGAACGGCCCGGCCTTGTCCGACATCAGGGCCTGCAACTCATTGATCAGCCCAGCCGTGTTGACAGACGAAGCGGCACCCTTGCCGCCGCCGAGTACCGCAAGCGGCGCAAGCGCCGCCGCATCACGCAACCGCGGCGCACCGCGCGCCCTGGCGCGATCCGCGGCCGACGCACCTGAGCGCTCGCCGAACACAAACGCCTCGGTCAGCGCATTGCCCGACAGGCGGTTGGCACCGTTGGCGCCACCGACCGCCTCACCCGCGGCATACAAGCCAGGGACGCGTGTCGCCATCGCGGCATTCACCCGTACACCGCCCATGTGATAGTGGGCAATGGGCGCCACCTCGATCGGCGTGGTGGTGAGGTCGATGCCATTTTTTGCCAGCCGGTCGATGACCGGGCCGAAAGCGGCGCGCAGCTGCGCCTCGGGCACGTGCGTAAAACTCAGGAAGGCGCCACCGGCGGGACTGCCGCGTCCGGCCTCGACTTCCTTGAAAATCGCATAGGTGGCAACGTCGCGCGTCAGCGTGTACTTGCCCGACTCGGCCTGACCGTAGCGGTCGGCGAATTCCTCGCCAGCCGCATTGAGCAGGCGGCCGCCGAGCTTGTAGCGGAACGGATCCCACATGATCGGGTCCATGCCGATGAGGCGCGGCGCCAGATGCCCGATGGGAAAAAACTGGACGAACTCCATGTCGATCAATTCCGCGCCGGCACGCAGCGCCATGGCGTAGCCGTCGCCACTCATGTTGAGTGACGCACTGTTGCGGCGAAACAGCCGCGTCAGGCCACCGGTGGCAATGACTGTGCTGGCCGCCTCGAGCACAACAGGCTCTCCGGAGATGAGATGCACGCCGACCGCACCAACTGCCTCGCCGTCCTGTGTTGCGATGTCGGTGATGAACACGTCGCCGATGCGGCGAATACCCTGCGCGCGAATCAGCTGGCCGCGCAGCGTGCGCGACACCGCCGGACCGGTGTTGAGAAAATCGACATAGACGCAGCGCGCGCGGTCATGACCGGGCGCATGCGCCTGCGTGATGTGGCCGTCGTTGCGCGCCCAGCCGACACCCCAGGCATCGAGTTCAAGGATTTTTGAAGGCGCGTTTTCACACAACAGCCGCGACAGGCTTTGGTCGCACAAGCCGCGCCCGGCGGCGAGGGTGTCGGCAAAATGCGCATCGGTGCTGTCCGGACAGGCCGAACCCAGCGCCACCGCCACGGTCATTTGCGCCATCACCGTGGCGCCGCCGCGTCCGATCAGGCTGCGATCGATCAGGTGCACGCTGCAGCCCTTTTTCGCGGCGGCGATCGCCGCATACATGCCCGCCGCCCCCGAACCGATTACCAGCACATCGCTTTGCAGCCGTATCACATTGCGTCCGTTGAAGTGAAAGAGCGTCGCGTAAAGGACAAAAGCATAACGCAGTTGCGGCGCAAAACCTTGAGTCGCATCCGTGACGGGAGCAAAATAAGGACAAAGATCGGCGATCCACAGGAGAACCACCGCGATGAAAACGATTTTGCATCTCTGTTTTGACCACGCCCACGGCGCGCTGCGCGCTTTACCCGCACTTTTCTCATCATTCGCACTGGCCGCACTGCTTGCCGCCGCGCCTGCGCAGGCGCAGTCGATCAAACTGCTGGTCGGATTTCCTCCCGGCGGCGGCACCGATGCCATTGCGCGTGTTCTCGCAGAAAAACTGCACGACCAGCTGGGCACCACGGTGATCGTTGAAAACCGCGCCGGCGCGGGCGGCCAGCTTGCGGCGCAGGCACTCAAGACCGCCGCACCGGACGGCACCACCTTGTTCCTGTCGCATGACCACACCATTTCGATACTGCCGCAAGTGGTCAAGAACCCGGGCTTTGACCCGGCCAAGGATTTCACCGCGGTGGCCGGCTTTGCGACCTTCGTCAACGCCTTCGCCGCATCGGGCGGAACGCCGGCCAAATCGGTGAACGAATACGTCGCATGGATCAAGGCACAAGGCGGCGGCAAGGGCACAGTCGGGGTGCCGGCGCCGGCCTCGGTACCGGAGTTCCTCGTAAAACTGATCGGGCAGAAATACGGCCTCGACCTGCAGGCCGCGCCCTACCGCGGCAGCGCCCCGATGATGGCCGACATGCTGGGCAACCAGATCAACGCCGGCGTCGCCTCGATTCCCGACTTCATCGAAAACCACAAGGCGGGCCGGGTGCGCATCCTTGCCGTGCTGGGCAGCGCGCGACAGGCTGCGCTGCCCGATGTGCCGACCTTTGCCGAACTCGGCCTGGCCGGTTTTGAGGACGTGCCCTACTACGGACTGTTCGCGCCGGCCGGCACGCCCAGGGCCGTCATCGACCGCATCGCCGATGCCGTATCAAAGGTCGTTGCGCTGCCCGACGTGCGTGAACGCCTTGCGGTAATGGGCCTCACCGTGGGCTATATGTCGCCGCAGCAACTCACCAGCCGCGAACAGGCCTATACCCAGACCTGGGCGCGCATCATCAAGGCCAGCGGTTTCGTCGCGCAGTAAGCGTCGCCGCTTTACCAACGGATTACCGCGCTGATCGGCAAGCGGCCCGGCACTGATCGATGCCAACCCCAAGGCGGTGGCCGGATTCCTGCGCGCCTTCACCCGCGGCGCCAAGGAGGTGATCGCCGACCCGGATGCCGCGATCAAGTTCGTGAAGGACCGCGAGCCGCTGATCGACGCCGAGGTTGAAAAGCAACGCCTGCGCCTTGCGCTGCAGGTGCCCATCGCCACACCCGCCGCCAAGGCCAAGGGCCTCGGCATCGGCGGCGCGGAAAAGGCCAATCTCGATCGCATGGTGCGCGAAATCGTCTCGGCCTTCGGCCTCAAGCTATCACCGAATCCGGATTTGATGTTCAATGCAGGCTTCATGCCGCCCAAACCCGAGCGGATGATTTTCCCCAAGTAAGCCTGAAAAGGAAACATCATGAGCACACACCACACGCTGGGCGCCACCCCCGAGACCATCCACTGGGGACATTTTTCCGCGACGCTGCCGCCCGTCATGCGCGTCCAGTCCGGCGACCGCATCACCATAGACACGCTGAGCGGTTCGCGCGAAGAGGCAAAGCAGGCAAAGAACGTGCTGGCGCAGCACACCGCCATCATCGACACCTGCAAGCCGCAAATGGGGCCGCACATCATCACCGGCCCGGTGTGGGTGGAGGGCGCCGAGCCCGGCGACACGCTGGAAGTGCGCATAGAGACGATCGATTTTCGCCAGGACTGGGGCTATAACTCGGTGCGCCCGCTGCGCGGCGGCCTCCCCGAGGACTTTCGCACGCTGCAAATCCTCAACATCCCCATCGATATCAAAAAGCGCGAAGCCCTGCTGCCCTGGGGCCTGACGGTTCCGCTCAAACCTTTTTTCGGCATCATGGCGGTGGCGCCGCGCCCCGAGTACGGCATGGTCTCTTCGGTCGAGCCGCGCGAGTACGGCGGCAACATGGACAACAAGGAGCTCACCGCAGGCAGCACGCTGCTTCTGCCGGTGCAGGTGCCCGGCGCACTGTTCTCGGTCGGTGACGGCCACGGCGTGCAGGGCGATGGCGAAGTCTGCCTGACCGCCCTCGAGACGGCGCTGCAAGGCACCTTCACGCTGATTTTGCACAAGGCCACCGGCCTGCGTTTCCCGCGCGCCGTGACGCCCACCCACTACATCGCCATGGGCATGGACCAGGACCTGGATGACGCGGCCAAGCAGGCGCTTCGTGAAATGATCGCCTGGCTGGTTGAACTCAAGGGCTGGAAGCCGCTCGATGCCTACGTCAGTTGCAGCCTCGCCTGCGACCTGCACGTCACGCAGATCGTCGACGGCAACAAGGGCGTGCACGCGATGTTCCCGCGCGCTCTGCTCGACAAGGCTGCGGGGTAAGGGCTGGAGAACGGATGAAACCGTCGCCGTTTACCTATCACCGGCCTGACAGCGGAGGCCAGGCGCTCGAGTTGCTCCCGGCGCAACCGAACGCGCGCATCGACGCCATGGCCTACGCCAACGGCTTTCATGTATGCGAAGTCGAAGTCGATATCGACACCGGGGCGTCGAGATCCAGCGTTACGTTGCCGTGCAGGACTGCGGCAAACTCATCAACCCGAAAATCGCCGCCGGCCAGGTGCACGGCAGCATCGCCCACGGCATAGGCAATGCGCTGTTCGAATGGATCGGCTACAACAGCGACGGCCAGCCCATCACCACCACCTTCGCCGACTATCTGCTACCCACCGCCTGCGACGTGCCTCACCTGGAAATCATCTGGCTGGAAACACCCTCGCCCATCAACCCGCTGGGCATCAAGGGCGCGGCCGAAGCCGGCATCGTCTGCGTCGGCTCGACCATCGCCTCTGCAGTCGAGAACGCCCTCGAACCCTTCAAGGTGCGCATTGCCGACCTGCCGATCAAGCCTGTGAAGTTGCTGGAACTCATAGACTTGGGTCGGAGCGCGAGCTAACTACAACTGCGAATTAAACTTCGAAGTGCAACATCCGGGCATTAGAGGAAGGTGAGATGCCCCGGGGTGTACCTTTCTGTTTGCGAAGACGGATAGGAGCATCCCATGCGCTACAAGCATCTCACCTTTGAGCAACGCTATCACATT
>CAITSH010000361.1 GCA_903895005.1 uncultured Pseudomonadota bacterium | reverse complement strand
CCACCGTGTTTGACGCTGTTGAGGTGCGGCCAGCTCACTTGGCCGGGATAGAACAGGGTCACGGACCGCGGGGGTTGCTTCCAATCCGGCATTTCGCCGGTAAAAGCGACTACCGCCAACTCTGCCTCGCGGCCAAAGCCTGCAGAAATCGGGAGTGCAACATAATGCCAGCGTCCCGCGGTCGCCTGACGATGAACAGCGAAGGCAACCTGATAGACGCCGCCGTCCCGAATGATCTTATCCTCCAGTGGCTTTCCGGTGTCCATTTTGCGGCGGAGCGTAACCTCCCAGAATCCGTCAGCCCAGTGCGCCTTGCCGGCAACGGCTATGTCAGCGCGCGAGTCCTGGGGTGTCCGCAAAAGACGGCGCGGGATCGTGTCGCCTTCTTGCCAGCCCGCTGCTGGGTCGAACGCTACGGATTGATCCTCCGTGAGGGCATGTGCACCGTCCTGGTCAATTTTTCCACCGACAATATCATTCCATTTAAGGGCCCTCATACCGGTTTTCGAGGGATCAAACATCAGGCGCGGCTGCTTCTTATCGCTGTCCCAGTTGGTTGCATAAGCGCCCCGACCCGTGTCACTCAGACGACCGGCCGTTATGAACTGGTCATCGGCAAAGCCGGTCGGGTTGGAGCGTGCTGCCCGCCAATGCCAGAGGTCGAGGAAATATCCGGCCGCCTGAAGTCTGTCTTGCTCCTTCTCGGGTACGGTTGATGTCCAGTCGTTTTGGTTTTTGCGGGTTGCCGGGAGATATTTTGTGGGTTCCTCGAGTCCAAGCTTCTTTCCAAGATAGGGGTGGTCTTTAACCGATTTGATATCTGCCTCGACGGTAAAGCCTGCGAGCCTGTCACCGATTGCGATATAGCCACCGTAGCGACCGAACTCCGGCACCAAGCCGTCATCAAGCATCATCGAGACACGATCCTCGTGGAGGCCATCCGGCTGCGAGCCCGGAACAGGATTGCCCCTTACCACCCATTTGCCATCGGTGAAACGAAGCATGTCGTGAAATATGCCGGGATTTGGCGCAGGCCAGCGGTAACGGAAATAAACATCTGTACCGTTATATGCCGCCTGGACTTGAAGCGGCATTGTCAGCAACTTCGGGATGCTGATTTGCCGCTTGGCATCATCGACCACGACACCGGTTCCGTGCGTTATCCACGACAAGGCGAGCGCACCAGCAAACAAGACCACAGAGGATATAAGGCCTAATTTCTTTTCCATTACCGCCCCGCTGTTGCCAGTAGCCAGAATAGGCACTGGTCATCAGCCTATGGCACGAACGGGACCAAGCATTGATCCACATCAATGTTTATCTTCTAAATTTCTGATTGTTCAGCGTTATTCCGGATTTACGTAATGAACACACTGTGACCGTTGTCCGCGGACCAAGACCCTGGGTCTCATGGCAAATTGACCAACACAGAACCAAACCCGTCGCAGAACTAGGCCCGGGACACCTTGATCGCAACCGAAAGATAACGATAGCTGCGATTTGATTGCCGGCATCAATACTTGCGATCGATAGGAGACGCATGTCACACTTTAAGGATCGCCACGCTGACAATCATAAAAGGGGGGTATTCCAAATACCGGCCTTGCGGCACATTTCGCAGATTGGTGTGGCATCCCCGGCCTGCTTCAAAACAAAAGTTATCTGCACTTTCTGAGCCTGGAAGCCCTCGCCTG
>CAITSH010000360.1 GCA_903895005.1 uncultured Pseudomonadota bacterium | reverse complement strand
GCCGAGATCGATCGCGATGCCGGTTTTGGCGGCCACGAGGTGCGCACCTGGGTCGCCGCCTTTGCGGCGATGCAGGCCATCGGAACATTCAAAGCACGTCTGGATTACTACCGCGTCGTCCCCGAGTGGATTACCGGCATGGGCCTGATCACCGGGGAACACGCATGAGTACGCAAGCGGGCACAAATATCGACACCGCACAGAACATCGCGCACAGCACCGGTCGCGCGCCCTCGGGCGGCGTGAACATCGCCTACCGTCTGTTCGGCAAACCGGGCCCCGGCGCCAAGACGCCGATCATCATCGTGCACGGGCTGTCGTATTTTTCCTATGACTGGATCGCGGTTGCGGCGGCGCTCGCATCGGACCGCCAGGTTGCGGCCATAGACATGCGCGGCTTTGGCGATTCGGACTGGCCGGGCGAGTACGGCGTACCGGCCATGGCGAACGACCTTGTCGCGGTCATGGATCACCTCGGGTGGGCGAAGGCAGTGTTGCTTGGCCACTCAATGGGTGGCAGGAGTTGCGTCTGGTGCGCGGCAGAAACACCGCAGCGCGTGGCGGGCCTGGTGCTGGTCGATTATTCACCGGACAACGCGCCGGGCGGCTCCAAGCGCGTGGCCACCACCGTCGCCGGCACGCCCGATGTGTTTGCCAGCATCGATGCGGCGATCGAATGGTCGGGCACCGACCCGCATTCGCCGGCCGGCAGGGATTTGCGCGCGCGCTTCGAGGCCTATCTAAAGCCGGTGTCCGGCGGTTTCATGATCAAGCGCGACCTGCATTTTTCAAAGCAATTCCGCCACCAGATTGCCACCGGCGAGCGCCACAAACTGGGCGTGGATTTATGGGAGGCGCTGTCGCGCATTGCCATGCCGGTGCGTGTGGTGCGCGGCACGCGATCAGACATGTTTGCCGATGACACCGTGCCTAAAATGCGCGCGGCGAGTCCGCAGATCACGCTGGTCGAGGTGGACTCGGGACACCATGTTGCCGGTGACAACCCGGAAGCGCTGCTGCGTGAAACGCGAGACTACCTCGCGACGACCGGAAACTAGCTAGCCGCGTTACGCGCCGGTCGCGGGCGGGCCAAGCCCGCCCAAAACCTGATCCACTGTTTCACGCAACAGCCGCACCATGCGCGATACATCGGATGTGGCGTGGCGCTGCTTGGTCAGGATCAGGCCCAGGGCTGCAACGGTTTCGTGTTCACGACTGACCAGCGGCACCGCCACCCCCACGAGGCCCGGATCGAGTTCGCCGTGGCTGACGCAATGGCCGGTGCTGCGAATGGCCTTGAGATTGGCGACCAGGGTGTCCCAGTCGGCGGAAAACGCCTGCGCCGCGGCGTCTTCGGCGTGCGTCGCGTGGATGCGGCGCAGTTGCGCGCGCGCGATCGAAGCGAGCAGCATTTTTGACAGCATGCCGCGAAACAGCGGCATGTTGCGGCCGCGGCCGTAGGTGGCGCTGATGCCCTCGCCGCCGTGTTCCTGGTGCACGGTGATCACATGGTCGCCATACACGCTGCCCAGCACGACGTCGCATCCGGTGGCATCGGCGAGCGCGCGCATCGGCGCGGCGCCGGCAAGCAGCAGCGGATCGGTGATGCGTATCTGGTAATCGAGTTCGATCGCCCGAGTGCCCAGCCAGTAGGTGCCCCCGGAGCCGCGACGCAGCAGGCCGGCGGCGGCCAGTTCGCGCACGTAGCGATAGCCGGTGGGTCGCGAGTAGCCGAGCGTTTCGGTGATGGCCTCTGCGGTCCAGGACGGTGTCGTGCCCGTGAACAAATCGAGCACGGCGAGCATGCGGCTGAGGCTGGACATGCGCTAGGCCACCGCAACCCCGGCCGGCGCTGATGGCAGCAATTCGCTCAAGCGCTCGAGCGCGGCGGCATCCGCGGCAATACCGACGACATAGCGGTCCGGCCTGAGGATCAGTGCACGCGTTTTGTTTGCGCGCAGCCACTCGCCCAAATCACCTCCCGGATCGGGCAGCACGCTCGCACCGATATCGCGCCATTGCGCACGCGTTTTTGCGTCGACAGCCTCAAGCACGGCGCGCTCACCGATCACGGCAAAGTTAAGTCCGATAGCCGTATCCAGCCGACGCCCGTCACCGAGCGACGGCTGGCCGAACACCCCGCCCGCAGGAGCCTGCCCCGTATGCACACCGGCACCGAGCATGGGTGCGGGATAAACAAAGATTTCGGGTTCGCTTTCGCGGAACTTGCGATCGCGCTCGGCCGCGACGGCCGGGTCGGTGGTCTGGATGATGTCGCCAAGGCGCACCGCCAGGTCGATGAAGGCGTGCACGTGCGGCTTGCGCTCGGACTCATAGGTGTCGAGCAGACTGTCGGGTGCAAGGCCGCGCGCGACCAGCACCAGTTTCCAGGCAAGATTGGCGACATCGCGAATGCCCGCGCACATGCCCTGCCCGAGAAACGGCGGCGTCTGGTGGGCCGAATCACCGGCGAGCATGAGGCGGCCGCGGCGCCAGCCTTCGGCGATCACCGAATGAAAGGTGTAGACGGCTGCGCGTTCAAGGTCGGCGTCCGCAGGCGTGATCCAGCGGCTGACCAGAGGCCAGACCACCTCGGGCCGCGTCATGACGGCGGGGATTTCGTCGGGCAGCAGCATGATTTCCCAGCGCCGGCGTTTGTCTGTGACATAACAGGCGGTCATGGGCCGCGCCGGGTCGCAATGCTGCACCGTGTACTCGGGCAGATTGACCTTGCGCTTGAGCAGGACATCGAACACCAGCCAGGCCTGGTGCAGGCCAAGGTCGGTCATGCTCGAACCCATCACGCGGCGCACCAGCGAGCGCGCCCCGTCGCAGCCGACGACGTAGCCCGCCTCGACTTCATGACTGCTCGCGTGCACGAGGTCATCGACGCGCAACAGCGCAGCGCCGGACTTCTCTTCGATAGCCTGCACTTCGTGGCGCAGGCAGACCTCGACATTCGGAAAGCGCCCGACGGCGCTGCGCAGCACTACCTCGAGTTCAGGCTGGTGGAAGTAGTAATTGCTCGCCACGCCGTGCATGCCGCGGGCGGCGGTACCCCCGCGCACCAGCAGGGTTTCACCCGCCGCGTTGACGAAATGCATCCCGGTGAGCCCCGGGCGCGAGACCGCACCGACCTCTTCAGCGAGGCCCATTGAATGGAATATGCGCATCACCTCCCCGTCGAAGTGGATGGCGCGCGGCAACGGGTACACGTCCGCGTCACGCTCGAACACGATCACCGACAGCCCCGCCTGCCCGAGCAGGTTGGCAAGCGCGGCACCCGCCGGCCCGTAGCCGACGATGGCGACGTCGCAGCGGCGGCGCTTCGCCATTGCCGCCGGATCAGGCATTGATGCCGGCATCAATGCGCTTTTTCATGTCGGCGACCCATTCGGCGCGCGGCTTGAAATTGGGCAGGCTGCGCGCGGTCTTTTCGGCGCTGGCAAGGATTTCCTCGTCGGAGAGGCTGAAGTCCACCGGCACGCGCACCGGCTGTTCGCAATACCAGGGCGTGTCGAAAAACACTTCGATGCGGTTACCCTCGGGATCGCGAAAGTAAATCGAGATGGCGTTGCCGTGGGTGATCGGCCGCATTTCGGTGATGCGCCCGGCCTGTTCCTCCGCCTGCAGGATGGCGTTGAAGCGGCGCAGTTCGGCAATGCCCGGCACGCGAAACGAAATCTGGTTGATCAGGTTGAAGGGCAGGTCATCGGGCCGGCCCGAGGCGAGCACGACCTGGTGGTGCTCTTCCGGGTTGCGGCTCAAGAACACCAGTTTCACCTTACCGAGATCGCCGCGGTCGGTGACGATGAAGCCCATCACGCGGCGAAAAAAATCCTCCATTGCGACGATGTCTTTGACAAAAAAACCGACGTGGCTGAACGAGACGGCGGGTACGGATGTGCTGTTACTCATGGCAGTGTCCTCCTTGTTTTGCACGGACCCAAACTTGGGCCGGGGCCTGACTTGCGTGGTGCCGGTCTTTTCGACCGGGGCTTGAAGCCTGTTGATTTTGGCTCGTTTTTCAACCCCGGACGGGCATTTTGCCAGATTTTATATTTTATTTATCACCATACGATAATTTTTATATTTTTATATGGAAAATGCCATAACGCATTTTATTATTCTCATTATTTGACATTAATGCGATTCGTCCTTAAGGTGCCGGACATAAATCGCAGCACGCCGGCATGCGTCACGCGGGCCGAGCCGCGGTCACGCGCCGAAACGGCGCACAGGTTCACATGTGCACAGGCGCATCGCCGCGCCATCGTGCCTTCGTGCAATAAGGATAAACAAGGAGGAAACATGAACGCATTCCGCTGGCTTGCCCCCCTCGCAGTTTGTACCCTCATGCTCGGTGCCGGAGCGGGCATGGCGCAGGACTACCCGAACAAACCGGTACGCATCATCGTGCCCTTTCCCGCAGGCACCGGTCCCGATGCGAATGCACGACAGATCGCCGCAAAAATGGGCCCCGCCCTCGGGCAGGCCGTGGTGATAGAAAACCGGCCCGGCGCCGCGGGCCAAATCGGCACCGACTTCGCAGCCAAGTCCGCGCCCGACGGTTACACGCTGTACATGGGCTTCACCAGCACGATCTCTATCCAGCCCTATGTTTACTCAAAACTGCCTTACAACGCGGAGCGCGATTTCGCACCGGTTAGCCTGGTGGGCGTGTTGCGCACCGGCATGATCGCGCACCCGTCGGTGGCGGCAAAGGACGGCCGCGAACTGATCGCACTGTCGAAGGCCCAGCCCGAACTGCTCAATGCCGCAACGCTGGGCATAGGCACGTATTCGCATTTGTCCGGCGAGTGGTTCACCAATGTGTCGGGCGCGAAAATGAAATTCATCTCCTACAACACCAACAGCCCCTATGCCGACCTGATGGCCGGCCAGGTGCAGCTGATGTTTGACGGCATGCCGGCGGCGGTGGGTAATATCCGCGCAGGCAAATTGAAGGTGCTGGCGATCAGCGGCAAGGCGCGCCATCCCAACTTTCCGGATGTGCCGACCTTCACTGAAATCGGCATGGCCGAGTTCGAGCCGATTGCATGGATAGGATTGTTCGCACCCGCGGGCACGCCGCAGGCCATCCTCGACAAGGTGGGTGCGGCCGTGGGGCAAGGCGTCAAGGCGCCGGATTTTGTCGAGCAGTGGCGCAGCTTTGGCGGCGACCCGGTGGGCAGCACGCCCGCTGAATTCAGCGCATTCATCAAAGCCGACCAGGCGCGTTGGAGCGCGGTGATCAAGCGCGCCGGCGTCAAGCTCGACTGATGAAGCGCCTTGTCGCCGGCCTGATCACGGCCCTGACGGGCGTGCTCGCGCTGTCGTGCGCGTCCGCACTGCACGCGCAGGCCTATCCGCAAAAGCCGGTGCGCGTGGTGCTGCCCTTTCTTGCGGGCACCGGACCAGACCTGGTTGCGCGTTCCTTGACCGAAAAGCTGTCGCTGTCGATGAAGCAGCAGTTCATTGTCGAGAACCGTGCCGGGGCCAACGGACTGATCGCGCTCGAATCGGTCGCCAAGTCGCCGCCGGACGGCTACACCATCGCGTTCGCCGACATCGGCCAGCTCGCCATCAACCGCAGCCTGTACAAGTCACTTCCTTACGACCCGGAAAACGATTTCGTCCCGATCACCATCGCATACTCAACGCCGTTTTACGTGCTGACGAGCGCAAAGGGCCCCTACAAAACGCTCGGCGACCTGCTCGCCGCGGCAAAGGCCAAACCGGGCGGCGTCAGCTATGCCTCTACCGGAAACGGCAGCCCGACGCATCTTTTCATGGAGCAGCTCAAGACGGCCGCCGCTGCGGACTTCCTGCATATCCCGTTCAAGGGCAGCACCCAGGTCATGCCCGGCATCCTTTCGGGCGAGATCGCCACCGTGATGCTCGGCATGGGATCGGTCAAAGGCCTCGTAGAACAAGGACAGCTGCGCGCACTCGCGGTGACCAGCGCATCGCGCACGGCGGGCTTTCCCGACGTCCCGACCGTCGCCGAAGCCGCCGGACTCAAGGGCTTTAGCGCCGTCACATGGGTCGCCTTTGTCGCGCCTGCGAAAACACCGCGCGACATTGTAGAGCGGCTCAACAGCGAATTTCGCAAGGCGCTGGCACTGCCGGACGTAAAATCGCGCATGGCCGGCCAGGGCTTCGATGATTTGGGAAGCACGCCGGAGCAACTTACGCAGCGCATCCGCGATGACACCGCAACCTACTCCGAGATCGTGCGCGCGACAGGCGCACGACTCGATTGAACAGGAACCTCCATGACCGATTCCGAAAGCCGCCAGCATATAAGCGAACTGATGCACAACTGGGGCTTCTGGCGCGACCAGGCGCGCTGGGACGAACTGCGCACGGCCTTCCACCCCGAGGGCACCATCAATGTCACGTGGTTCAACGGCCTGTTCACGGACTTCGTCGCAGCCTCAATAGAGATGCGCAAGCGCCGCACCGGCTCCAAGCACTGGATAGGCGGTTCGTTGATACGGCTCGAAGGCGATCGCGCGCTGTCTGAAACCAATGTCATGATCATGGGCCGCTCGGTGGTGCACGACATCGAGGTCGACACCGTGGCCTACGGGCGGTTTTACGATTTTGTCGAACGGCGCGAAGGCCGCTGGCGCATCCTGCGGCGCGAGGCGATTTACGAAAAAGACCGCGTCGACCCGGTGGTGGCCGGCACGGTGGTGCCTTTTGATGCGAAAAAACTCGCGAGCTTCCCGCCGCCCTACCGCCACCTCGCCTATTCACTATCGAGCCAGGGCTTTACCGTCTCGCCCGACCTGCCGACCAATGACAGCGCCTCGCTGGCGCGGGTGTACGCGCAAGGCGAGGCCTGGATAACCGGCAAAAGCGCGGCCTGGGGCTAGTCACCGCTTCGCGGAGCGCGGCACGCGTCGCAGGTTACGCTTTACACATTACCCTTTACAATACGTGCGCTCGCGCAAGCGGGTCGCGCATGCCAGACATCCGTCGCGGCGAGGCAGGTTCCGCGCTATCGAATGCAATATCAAACGCGACCTCAAACGCAACCTCAAACGCAAAATTCCATACAACGTCGTCAATCGAAGTACCGTCCGGAGAATTTACAATGAAACTGCTCAGCTATTCACTCAAAAACAAGGCCACCTGGGGTGTCGCCACAGACAAGGGCGTGGTCGATTGCGGCTCACTCTTCCCGACGCTGCGCGCCGCGCTCGAGGCCAATGGCCTGGACAAGGTGAAAGCCTTCGCCGCCGGCCGCGCCGCCGACGCCAAGCTCGATGAAATCGTTTACCTGCCGGTCGTACCCGATCCGGGCAAGATCATCTGCGTCGGACTCAACTACCAGGACCACGTCAAGGAAACCAAGCGCGACAACACCGAGAACCCGGCGCTGTTCGTGCGCTTCGCCGAATCCCAGGTCGGTCACAACCAGCCGATCATGTTGCCGCCCGAGTCGACGCATCTCGACTACGAGTGCGAGATCGCCGTGATCATCGGCAAGGCCGGACGCCGCATTTCGGAGGCGGACTCCTGGTCGCACATCGCCGGTTACGCCCCCTATAACGACGGTTCGGTCCGCGACTGGCAGCGCCACACGATCCAATGGACGGCGGGTAAGAACTTCACCAAGACCGGCGGCTTCGGCCCGTGGATGGTGACGCGCGACGAAATCGCCGATGACGCGGAACTGTCGATCGAAACGCGCCTCAACGGCACGGTGATGCAGCACTCAACCACCAAGCACATGATTTTCAGCATCCCGGTACTGATCAAGTACATCTCGACCTTCACCAGCCTGCAACCGGGCGACGTGATCGTCACCGGCACCCCGGGTGGCGTCGGCGCGCGGCGCGAACCTCCGGTGTGGATGAAGGCCGGCGACAAGGTGGAAATCGAATTGAGCCAGGTAGGCGTACTGGTCAATAGCATCGCCAAGGAGTAAGCGAATTCGAGGGTAAACTCGCCTCTTGAGACCCCCCCTCCCCCTCGACGGGGGAGGGTTGGAGAGAGGGTGAAACGCTGCAATAGTAACCAGCACCCTCTGCCTGTCCCTCTCCCGCAAGGGGAGGGGGAACCTGCTAACGCCCCCAGCGCGTTACTTACTTCTCCAGCAGCTTCACCTTGTCAGTCACCTTGGACCATTCATCCGCATCTGCGGGGGCTGGCTTGCGCTCGATGATCGGCTTCCAGGCGCGCGCCAGTTCGGCGTTGAGGGCGATAAAAGGACGCTGCGCCGGGGGCACGTCGTCCTCAGCGAAAATCGCCTCGACCGGACATTCGGCCACGCACAGCGTGCAGTCGATACATTCGTCAGGATCAATGACCAGCATGTTGGGGCCTTCGCGAAAGCAGTCGACCGGACAGACGTCGACGCAATCGGTGTACTTGCACTTGATACAGCTCTCGGTAATGACGTAGGGCATGGAAATTCCAAAGGCAGGATTACAACGATAACGCGCTCAAAGTATTGAAATTTTACCATGTACCCCGACATGCTCCTGGAGTCAGTGGGCGGACGGCGATGCCGGCGGCGGAATTTTGATAGGATAGCGTCAGAAGGGTCGCAGCCAGGCACCCAATCAGGTTCGCAGTCGCGGTTCCCCCAGCTTATCCCCGCAGCCGTTCGCGCTGCTTTTTCCCAAACGAGGCATAGACTTACATGAGCGAGAACATTCAGCACGTTACCGATTCCACCTTTGATCCTGAAGTGCTCAAATCCGACCTGCCGGTGCTGGTCGACTACTGGGCCGAATGGTGCGGTCCGTGCAAGGCCATCGCCCCGATGCTCGAAGAAATCGCCAAGGACTACGGCGGCAAGGTAAAGATCGCCAAGCTGAACGTGGACGAAAATTCCGCCACGGCGACCAAATACGGCATTCGCGGCATCCCGACCCTGATGTTGTTTAAGGCCGGCGACGTTGCCGCGCAAAAAATCGGCGCACTCTCAAAATCGCAGCTCACCGCGTTTCTTGACAGCAATATCTAAACACCCTATTCTCACTCCTGAAGGCGTCGCATAGAAGAATAAGCAGCTTAAGCAGCATGCGACGCGAGCTCCCCGCCCCATCCCCCAAAAAGCATTTCAAGGCGTTCTGACGCCAAGCATTTCGGCGATGCCCGGCGCGAGCGTTTTCCGCCCCAATTCCCGGTGTTACCGGCTACACCCAAGGTCCTTTCCGGATCCTTTTTTGGCTTAAACCCACCTATTTATGTATTTATCCGAGCTCAAGAGCCTGCACGTCAGTGCGCTTCTCGACATGGCGACCGCCAACGAGATCGAGGGCGCGAACCGCCTGCGCAAACAGGAACTGATTTTCGCCCTGCTCAAGCACCTTTCCAAGAAAGGTGAACCGATTTTCGGTGACGGCACGCTCGAGGTGCTGCCCGACGGTTTCGGTTTCCTGCGCTCGCCCGACACCTCTTATCTCGCGTCAACCGACGACATTTACGTGTCGCCCTCGCAGATCCGCCGCTTCAATCTGCATACCGGCGACACCATTGAAGGTGAAATCCGCACCCCCAAAGAGGGCGAACGCTATTTCGCCCTGGTCAAGGTCGACAAGGTCAACGCCGACCTGCCCGAGGCCTCCAAGCACAAGATCCTTTTCGAGAACCTCACGCCGCTGCATCCGGACAAGATCCTCAAGCTCGAGCGTGACATAAAGAGCGAAGAGAACATCACCGGCCGCATCATCGACATCATCGCCCCCATCGGCAAGGGTCAGCGCGGCCTGATCGTCTCACCGCCCAAGGCCGGCAAGACGGTGTTGATGCAGCAACTGGCACATGCCATCACCACCAATTACCCCGAGACCGTCCTGATCGTGTTGCTCATTGACGAGCGCCCTGAAGAGGTCACGGAAATGACCCGCTCCGTGAAGGGCGAGGTCGTTGCCTCGACCTTCGACGAGCCGGCCACGCGCCACGTGCAGGTCGCCGAGATGGTGATCGAGAAGGCCAAGCGCCTCGTGGAGCACAAAAAAGACGTCATTATCCTGCTCGACTCCATCACCCGCCTCGCGCGCGCCTACAACACCGTGGTGCCTGCGTCGGGCAAGGTGCTCACCGGCGGTGTCGATGCCAACGCATTGCAACGCCCGAAGCGCTTTTTTGGCGCAGCACGCAATGTAGAGGAAGGCGGCTCGCTGACCATCATTGCCACGGCCCTCATCGATACTGGCAGCCGCATGGATGATGTGATCTACGAAGAGTTCAAGGGCACCGGCAACATGGAAATCCATCTTGACCGGCGCATGTACGAAAAGCGCATCTTCCCGGCGATCAACGTCAACCGCTCCGGCACGCGCCGCGAGGAGTTGCTGATCGAAAAAGACATCCTGCAAAAGGTCTGGGTACTGCGCAAACTGCTCTACCCCATGGACGACCTTGAGGCGGCGGAATTCCTGGTCGACAAGGTCAAGGCGACCAAAACCAACTCGGACTTCTTCGACTCGATGCGCCGGGGTTGATTCAGCCGCCTTGCCCGCGCGAATCCATGCGGGCAAGCATCTGATTCCATTAAGTTCGCGGCAAGCGGGCGCTTTAGCCTGTTTGCCAAAAACTCCGAAAACAGGCATACTGCGGCACTTTTTTACCGCCTCGAAACACCGTGGCATCCAAGCCCAAGGCCATCCTGGCCGGTGAAACCGAGGCAAACACGCGAAAGGAAGCATCATGAAAGCCGATATCCATCCCGAATACAACGAAATCAAGGTCACCTGCAGCTGCGGGAACAGCTTTGAAACGCGCTCGACCAACAGCAAGCCGCTGACGGTCGAGGTCTGCTCCGCCTGCCATCCGTTCTACACCGGCAAGCAGAAGATCCTCGACACCGCCGGCCGCGTCGAGAAATTCAAGAACAAGTACGCCAGCGCGGCAACCAAGGCAAAAAACAAGGCCGACAAGGCCGCCGCTGCCGCAGCAACGGACGCGGCTGCTTGATTTTTCGCAACGTCCCCAAAAAAGGCAGCTTCGGCTGC